>NZ_OY781373.1:0-300000 GCF_963676665.1 uncultured Tolumonas sp. | reverse complement strand
ACGTTCTACATCTGCTTCATCGGTGGAATTCGCTTGCACAGCCATGACATTCTCTTGCCCAAACTGTGCCGCAATGGCGGAGGCAGATTCTTCTGCACTTGCACCATCCAGATCGGCGACTGCTACCTTGTATCCGGCGTCCGCTAAGCCACTGCTCAGGAACGCGCCCAGGTTACGGCCACCGCCAACTACCAATGCCACTTTTGACATGTTAATCTCCTAATTGCTAGTCTCGCTCCCCCCTGCAACGAGCGCCAACTCATATGTTGCAGAGGGGGCAGTGAGTTTTAATTATTCGGTTTTAAAGATAAGTTCTGTTCCCAGCGCCAGTTCATCAGGGCATGTCCCTTTTACATGTACGGTGCCAGGGTATTCAGCGACACTGCCGCCATCAAATCGGATAGTAATGTGTCCGAGTTCGCCTAGGTTTTGGTTGACCACATCGCCGACCGCTGTGACGGGATAAGACACGGCACCCAACACGAACTGACCACCAACGCTGATCTCACCGGTTAACGCTGCGGCTGGATGAATGAAGCAGTAATCTGCAACATCGGCCGGGGCATTATCGTTAAACAGGATCATCATCTTGTCGCTCAGGGCATCTGCCGCATACTCACCGATCTGAGTTACTTGGGTACGGTACAACATAGTCATTTCAAGCCTCGACTGTTATTACTGATAGATAAAGAAGGATACAAACCACGCCAGCAGGACGGTCGGTGCACCGGTTAAAAACCGGGAGTAAAGCACAGACGGTACGCCGATCTGAACGGTTTTTGGTTTCGCTTCGGCCAGACTCAAACCCACTGGGATAAAGTCACACGCCGCTTGTGCGTTGATAGCAAACAGAGCCGGTAGTGCCAGTTGCGGTGGAATGTTGCCCATGCCGATCTGTGTGCCCACCAAAACCCCGATAACTTGCGCGATAACCGCACCTGGGCCAAGGAACGGCGACAGGAATGGGAACGAACAAATCAACGCCAGCGTGATCAAACCAAACGGGCTTTTCGCCAACGGGATCAGCGCATGCGCAATCACATCACCGACACCAGACGCGATGATGACACCAATCAGCATCGAAACGAACGCCATGAACGGCAGAATGGATTTCAATACCGTATCAATGGTTTCACGACCCGCCTGGAAGAAGGTTGCCATGACGGAGCCCATGCCGATCCCGATTTTGGCCAGTAAACCATCACTCTGCTCGCTCAGTTTTTTCGAGCTGTCATACTGACGATGTTCACTGTGCTGTGCCGCCGCAGGTGCAGCCGCTCTGATCGGCGCCACACCGTCATGCGTTTGCAACTGAATGTCGTCGGGACGAACACCGGACACATAAATGTCTTCAACAATGTAATCAGCCATCGGGCCACTTTTACCGGTGGAGTGAATATTCACCGTCGGAATGCGCTTTTTCGGATACAGACCGCAACGTAAGGTGCCACCACAATCGATGATCGCCACCGCTGTTTCCGTATCCGGCACCGATGATTTGAAACCATCAACGGCTTCCATGCCGGTCAGTTCCACCATACGGTCTACAATGTCAGGACGTGTACCCGCGGTGATATAAAGGATCTTTTTGTTCTTATCGACTGGGATGGTCAACGGGCCGCCCCAGCCACCATTTCCTTTGGTGATATATAATGCATTTGCCATGATGTCTGCTCCTGAACCTGATTAATTAGTGTGCATGTGCACTTCAGTGCTAAGACGGATGTTCTGTTGTTTCTCTACAAACGCGGTGGTGAAGTCAGTCACCCAGCCACGGAAGAAGTTAGAGACCATGCCGACAAACAAGTAACTGATCGCCAGTGGTGCCAGTGGCAGATGCAGCGTAGTCAGACCATTAGCAATGCCTAAGTACACAAACAACTCACCCGGGTTGATGTGAGGGAACAGACCGTTCATGGAATGGCAGCTGTATGACGCAGCAGCATAATAAGAAGGTTTGTAGCGTTCTGGTAAGAAACGACCCAGACTCAAGGTCATCGGATTCATGAACACGAATGTGCCGACGACTGGCAGCACCAGATAACGGGTAAACGGATTGCCCGCACATTTTTGTGCCAGACGTTCAACACGTTCCTGACCGATAAAACGGATCAGTGCGTTCATGGCCACCATCAGTGAGATCAACAGCGGGAGAATGCCAGTGACCATACTGACAAACACCTCGCCTCCTTTCTGGAATAGTCCGATAAACCATTCCGCTGCATGAATTACTAAATCCATGACCTATTCCTCAATTTGTTCCATCGTTGTTGAAGAAACACATACATTCCTGTGGGAAAGATGTGCAGTTCATTACAAGCCCTAAGACTAATTACTGCTGCTCACGTAGCTCGTATATTTATATTTTCACAATGAACGAATAATTTCCTGTTTTGATTTTCACATTGTGATGCAAGTGGCATTTTTAGTTTGAAAGGTGTTGCTAGTAAAACTCATTCGATACCCAATAATTGTGATGAAAATGGCTTTTTCATTTCTAAACGAGCATAAAAGCCAAATTAAAGCCTCGAAAGAGGCTCGATATTTGTGAAAAATGAATTCTGGGGCGGAAAGCGAAATGTAGAAAATGAAAAAAGAATGCTGCATTTTAACGCGACATGAAAAATCAAAATGAAAACAAACTTTCAGAATGAAATTTACATTTTTATCTGTAAATAACGCACGTCGATTTGCTCCTGCCACCCGCCTCTTGCTAATATCTGGATAAATGCACAGTATCAGAGGTCTTAATGGAACTCTCTGCAGTCCCTATTTCCATGTTGAAAGGTGTTGGCAGTAAGTTGGCCGAAAAGCTGACTCACCTGCGGCTGCATACTGTGCAGGATCTGCTCTTCCATCTGCCACTACGTTATGAAGATCGCACACGTCTCTACGCAATCGCGGAATTAAGTGCCGATCATTCCTGTACCACCGAAGGCGTGATCCAAAGTTGTGACATTCAGATGGGAAAACGCCGAATGTTGCTGTGTCGGATCAGTGACGGCAATGGCTCAGTAACACTGCGATTTTTCCATTTCACCGCCGGGCAGAAAAATGCGCTGGCCGTTGGTCGACGCATTCGCTGTTTTGGCGAAATCAAACGTGGGTTGCATGGTTTTGAGATTGTGCATCCGGAATACAAACTGCTGGATGAGGATGCGCCATTAGACACCGATGCCACGTTGACGGCGGTATACCCCACCACCGAAGGTTTGCGTCAGGCTTCATTGCGTAACCTGACCGATCAGGCGTTGCAACTGCTGAAAGAAAATGGCGTCAAAGAGCTGCTGCCGGATGGGTTATACCCTCGCCAACTGAGCCTCGCCGATGCCCTGCTGTTACTGCATCGTCCGCCACCGGATATTGCGCTGGCACAGTTAGAAAATGGCCAACATCCGGCCCAACAACGGCTGGCGCTGGAAGAGCTGATCGCTCATCACCTGACCGTCTTACAACTGCGTTACAGCACGCAACAGCATCAGGCACGAGCCTTACCCACCGATTGTTCATTGTGTGAACAACTGCTCGCCCGTTTGCCTTTCAAACCGACTGGTGCCCAACAACGTGTGGGTTTGGAAATCAGCCAAGATCTGACCAAACCCTACCCAATGATGCGACTGGTGCAAGGTGATGTCGGCTCGGGTAAAACGCTCGTCGCCGCACTGGCCGCACTGCAGGTGATCGCGCATGGCGGGCAAGTGGTGCTGATGGCGCCAACGGAGTTGCTGGCCGAACAACACGCCAATAATTTCAGTAACTGGCTCACCCCATTGGGTATCGAAACGGGTTGGCTGGCCGGTAAAGTGAAAGGCAAAGCGCGCGAAAAACAGCTTGAAGCCATTCGCAATGGACAAGTCAAAATGGTGGTTGGCACCCATGCAGTGTTTCAGGAACAAGTTGAATTCCAACAACTGCTGCTGGTGATTGTCGATGAACAACATCGCTTCGGTGTGCATCAACGCCTCGCGTTGCGTGAAAAAGGCGCGCAGGATGGCATTTATCCGCACCAGCTGATCATGACCGCGACACCGATCCCGCGCACGCTGGCGATGACGGTGTATGCCGATCTGGATACTTCCATTATTGATGAACTGCCGCCCGGCCGCACGCCAATCACCACCGTCGCTTTACCCGATACCCGTCGCGAAATGGTAATCGAGCGGGTACGCCAAGCCTGTCTGGAAGGACGACAAGCGTATTGGGTCTGCACTTTAATTGAAGAGTCGGAAGTGCTGGAGTGTCAGGCGGCAGAAAATACGGCGGAAGACCTGCAGCACCTGCTACCGGAATTGCATATTGGCTTAGTGCATGGCCGCATGAAACCGGCAGAAAAACAGCGCGTGATGCAGGAATTTAAAGAAGGCATTTTACATCTGTTGGTGGCCACCACCGTGATTGAAGTCGGTGTTGATGTACCAAACGCGAGTCTGATGATCATCGAAAACCCTGAACGACTAGGTTTAGCACAATTACACCAGTTACGCGGGCGCGTTGGTCGTGGTTCCGTCGCGTCGCACTGTGTGCTGCTGTATCATGCACCACTCTCAAAAACTGCACAGCAACGCCTGGCCGTATTGCGTGACAGCAACGATGGTTTTGTCATTGCGCAGAAAGATTTAGAGCTGCGCGGCCCCGGTGAAATGCTCGGCGCCAAACAAACCGGCCTTGCCGATCTGAAGATCGCCGATCTGGTGCGCGATCAGGCGTTAATCCCACAAGTGCAGCAGTTGGCACAACGAATTTTCCAGCAATACCCTGCTTGCGTCACACCGCTGATCCGTCGCTGGTTCGGTGAGCGAGATGATTATTCTCAAGCCTGATGCCATCCGTTACACTGAAGGTCAAATTTGCCTTAATTGTGTGTTCTGAATGGCTTTTTTCATGCATCGTGCTTTTCGCTGGTTTCTGTATACCGTTCTGGTGCTGGTAGCAGCTATCTGGTTAACGCTGGGCCTGCTCAAACCGGAACATCTGAAAGGCCCTTTTGTCGCTTGGGTGCAACAGCAGACCGGCCTGCCGCTGGAGATCGGTAAACTCAATTACAACCCGCTGTTCCCGAATGTGGTGCTGGCAGAAAATGTAACCCTCGGCCCGGATCTCAAAGCGGATAAAGTCTATCTGGAAATTGCCAGTGGCTCGTGGTGGCAGCGTCAGTTGCATATCGCGCATCTTGATATCATTCACCCACAGATCAAATGGCAACCCGGCCTCAATCTGCCGCAGCCCCTGCGTCAATTACAGATCGATGATCTGACCATTGATAAGATGAAACTGAGCTGGAATAACGGTTCATTAGACGGTGGCAGTCTGCATCTCACCAACTGGCAACCGATCCGCGATGGCGAAGTGCTGCCGTTTGCCGATGTCAAATTTGACGCCAGTGTCGATCGGTTACAACTCGATGCCTTACTACTGGGACGAACCCGCGCCCAAGGCACCCAATCAGGCCGTATCATCACAATCAACGATCTGGAAAGTGATCTGTTCCATGGCGGTATGGCCGCCAAACTGAGCTGGGATCTGAACCGTAATCAGCTCGATTTTCAGGAACTGGCCCTCGCTAACTGGCAGCTCGATCTGCAAACACTGCCCATTGCATCCGTAGTTTTCCCTCATATCACAGCCGAAGAGGTCACACTGGAAAACATCAGTGTCATTGATCTGAGCAAACACTTTGCACTGAATCAGGCCACCGGAACGGTCGAAAAACTGGCCTGGTTGCCAGGGCAATGGCCTACCTTTGAATATCAGGGCAAACTCGGTGAATTCACCGATGGCCTGTTTCAGTTAACCGATATGCAGGGTGAAGGTCGTCTGCGCGAACAAGACTGGCGTCTACAACTGGAAGGATCTGCCTATGCCGGACAATTTAATGCTGATCTCGAAGGCAACCGCCAGCCGGCCACATTAACCATTAATGACCTGCAATTAAATAATATGCAACCAGAGCTGCGTCCCGGTTGGCATGAATGGTTGGCGGCACAACCATTCCAACAAATTGATCTGCGCCGTTTGGATGTCAGTCATTTCTCGCTGATCTCGTTTGATGACAATGTGCCCTTAACCATGAAATGGCTGGATCTGTTCCTGACTGACCTGCGTTGGACACCCCAAGGCTGGCAAAACAGCAACCACAAAGCCCGCCTGGAAGGCAGCTGGCTGGAGTTAGTGTGGCAAACACTGGTCAGCCGCAAAGCCGAATTCCAAGCCGAAATGGCTGACAACGCAGTACAGTTGAAACAATTTACCACCCAGCTGGAAGAGTCCGCATTGAATGCCAGCGGCCAATGGGGGCTGAACGCCGATAGCCCGCATCAACTCAAACTGTCACTGAAAAATTTCGATTTGGAACAACTCAGCGATATGTGGGGGCCGCGTTATCCATTTGCCGGGCAAGCCAATCTGACGGTTGATCTGCAAGCACAAGGGCAAGACTGGAATGGTATCAAATCAAGTCTGAAAGGTGCAGCAACGTTGGATATACAGGATCTGTTTGTTAACGGGCTGACTCTCGATGCCTATCTGGATGCCCTATTGACACCCAAAGCCCCACCGACACAAGATTTTGGCCAGATGATCGGTAAATTACGTGGTGGTGACAGCGCGTTTAATCATGTGCGTATTAGCCTGCAGGCAGACAAGGGCCAGCTTGATTTCAGCAACTCAGCATTTGAATCAATTACCCATTTGATCGGTGTGAAACAAGGCTTGGATCTCAGTAAAAACAGCTGGCAACTGCAGCTTGGTTTGCTCAATGATCAGTATCAGCCGGAGTTGCTTGGCAGCCTGAATGGTGAATTAACGACACCAAAATTACAATTCCGTCTGCCACCCAACAATGCCAGCAAATGGGCAACCCAGCCGATCCACTATCCGCCACAGGGTAAAGAGGGGGCATTACGAGAATGAATGTCTTCCCGGCTGTGGAGTTTGATGTCACAACTGCCAACGAAGCCGGGACGCTTATTTATTGGCAGCGTAAAGAAGAACAATCGCTCGAGGTTCGCGAAGACAGTGTGTTTCGCTGGTTACTGCTGGACGGTGTCGTACAATCCGTATTACGCCACACAGCACCGGATGAGTTGTGTTTACCCCACCAGCAGATCTTGCAGGCCTTGTTACCCGCGCATGCCGAACAGGTCTTACATTTAGGCTTGGGTGGCGGTGACTTCCTGCGCTGGCTGCATCATCGTTACCCTGGCGTACAACAAACCGCCATCGATCTGAATCAGCAGGTCATTCATCTCTATCAGCGATTTTTCCAGCAAGCAGAACAACCACAGTTACATACTCAGGATGCCTTTGTCTGGCTGAGCAATGCTCGCCAACAATACGATCTGATCTTGATCGATCTGTTCAGTGATGACGGCAGCCCAGCACCTTTATTCCAAGCGGAAACCTACCAGCAACTGCAAAAAAATATGACTGCGGAGGGTAAAGTCATTGTGAATTTACTGCCACGCACCGAACAAGAGTGGCAGCGGGTGCAGCAGTTACTGGCCCATTGCGGAGAGGTGCGCAGCGTACAAATCGCTGGCTACCGCAACTATCTGCTGTGGACCGAACCTAAACAATCACCTAGACCTGTAACCACCTAAACTTGCAGCCAAAACGTAACCGGGCCATCGTTCACTAAACTGACCTGCATATCGGCCGCAAACCGGCCACTGGCAACCGGAACATCCTTCGCTGCCACCTGCGCAATGAAGTGTTCATACAAAGTTTCAGCTTGTGCCGGATCCGCATTGCGTTCAGCAAAACTCGGGCGCATGCCTTTGTGGGTGTCCGCGGCTAAGGTGAACTGAGAAACCACCAGCACACTGCCACCGACTTGTTGCACATTCAGATTCATTTTACCGTCGTTATCACTAAACACCCGATATCCGGCCACCCGATGCGCTAATTTATCGGCTTTCGCCGCATCATCACCACGCTCGACGCCCAATAACACCAGCAAGCCGTGGCCTATTTCGCCAGTAATTTCACCATCCACCACAACACGGGCTTCGCTGACCCGCTGGATCAAAGCAATCATGATCTGTCCTTCTTTGCTAACTGAGTTGGCATGAGCAGAATAGCTAAACTGAATGGAATATTTGAAAAATTCAATGTTTAATTAAGATCTGGCTATGCATGACCGCGAACTACTTAACTGCAGAACTACCCAAAAAAGTGGCTTGCCCAGTGATTTGGATCGCTTGCGTAATAACACACTGGTTATGAAGGTAGCAATCTAGTCGCTCCTCATAGACAGGATCTTAAGCGATAACTCTTTATTTCAGATAGAAAAATGGCCTCATTTATGATCAGATAATCGTCGCCAAACCATTTCTCATCAACCATGAAGCCGATGACGATTATCTCCTTAAAACACCAATTATCGCAATTCTTCTGTCCAGATTTTATAACCAGAGTCGCCAGACGTACTGGCTTCTTAAAACGTGAACGGACCATTGAACCTCAATCGTTAGTCCTGAGTCTGCTTGCTGCGCTCAGTAAAGGGAATTGTCATGCTATCGCGGATCTTCATCGACAATTCAATGGAATGAGTCTCAGTGAAAAACAGTTTGTGGCTTATAAGCCCTTTCATAATCAATTACGAAAACCGGCGTTTGCACAATTAATGCAACAGTTAACCGAGTTTGCTATTGCGCAGTTTGTTTTGGCACTGAAAGCAAAGTTGCCCACCAAACTCGACTGTTTTGACGATATCCTGTTACAGGATGGCAGTTCTTTCCGAGTTCATGATGGCTTAGCGGAAGTTTTCCCAAGTCGATTTCCAACCCATCCGGCGGCGATTGAATGTCATATGACGTTATCGCTAAAACATCAAATGCCAAAAGCCATGATGATCACCGCCGATACAGCTTCAGAGCGGGCGTATTTGCCGAAAACAGAACTGATGCGCAATCAGTTGCTGCTGGCGGATGCCGGGTATGTAGACTTCAAGTATTTCAGTCAGTTATCTGAACATGGCGGTTCATTCATCGTCAGAGGCGGTAAAAACCTCAATCCAGTGATAATCGAAGCACGCAATGGTCAGGGTCGGATATTACCCAAACTCGCCGGTCTGAAACTCAAAGAAATCGACCGAAAAATGAATCGCTCAGAGGTTTTGGACTTAAAAATCAAGCGAGGCGCGGATGAATTCCGGTTAGTCCGTCGTTGGTTTGCAGAAGAAAAACGATTTTGTATCTGGGTCACCAATTTACCAGCAACAACGTGGTCAGCCGATGAGATCATGATGATTTACCGGTGTCGTTGGCAGGTTGAGTTACTGTTTAAAGAGCTGAAATCCGATACAAACTGGCGAAGTTTTGCAACGGGCCAACAAGCCATCATGAAAGGATTGGTCTGGGCCAGTTTGCTGGCATTGATCATCCGCAGGTACATCGCGATGCAAAGTATGCCATCCGCTTCGGTGTACAAAGCAGGGAAGAATGTTGATGTTTGGTTGTTACCACTACTGGAGGCTTATATTCATCAAGCATGGTTGGAAATAACGGCTCGGCTGGAATGGGCTATAGCGTATATATCAAAGAATGCGAAAAAAGCCCAACAAAGAAAAGCCAAGAAAAATAGGACCTTAGATGGAATTTTTGAAATGTTTAATTCTTAAGGTCCAGTCTATGAGTCGCTCCTTATTTTTTGAAAAATGTGGAATATTTGATCGCCATGATAATGTTTTATCGATGACAGATAACGCCATTTTTTTAGCCTCCACAGATTCCTGATCTGTTTGATCTATTTCAACTGAATTTATTGAGTGAATTAATTTTTCAAAATAAATTTTTTCATCAAGACTAGGGGCTGTTGATCTTTCGAGGCGAATTATTGAGCGGCATGGCGAATTGATATAATCACTGTTGATTTGCGCTTAAAACTGACCCACTTTTTGCGTTGAATTTTGACCCACCCTAATTCACTATTTTACGGGTTTGGGTTGTGGATAAACCGGTGTCTTTTTCTCCTTTTTCCCCTTGGTTGAACTTTCTTTAAAACGATAGCTGTCATTCCCAGTTTCAACAATATGGCAATGGTGTGTCACCCGATCTAACAGGGCTGTTGTCATCTTCGCATCACCAAATACATTCGACCATTCCGCAAAATTCAGATTGGTCGTGATGATCATGCTGGTACATTCGTATAGTTTACTCATCAAGTGAAAGAGTAAGGCGCCACCCGTTTGACTAAAGGGTAAGTAACCCATTTCATCCAGTACAACTAAGTCGGTGTGCATCAATCTGGCCGCGATTTGTCCTGCTTTGCCTTGCTGTTTTTCTTTCTCCAGCGCATTCACCAATTCAATGGTCGAAAAGAATCGAACGCGTCGGTGAAACTGTTCAATGGCCTGTATCCCGATGGCGGTAGCAAGATGGGTTTTACCGGTTCCCGGGCCGCCCACTAAAACCACATTTTGTGCATTATCCATAAAGTCACCTTGGCATAGTTGCCGGATAAGCGCCTCATTAGCCATGCTCTCAGTAAAGTTAAAACCATTCACATCTCGATAGGCAGGAAACTTAGCGGCTTTTAATTGATAGGCCACCGAGCGAACTTCTCGCTCTGCCAGTTCTGCTTTCAATAAATGATCTAATACCGTGATGCTGGCCTGAAATGCCGGTGAGTCTTGTTCCGCAAGATCTGCCAGCGCGTGAGCCATGCCATATAACTTCAGTGATTTAAGTACGGGGAGCATGGCATTAGTGAGCATGATGATCTCCTTGCAGTCTCAGATTGTCATAGCGGGTCACGTTAGCCAACGGCTCGATCTTCAGTGTCAGCTCGGGTGGGACATCTATCGGTGCCAGCGGTGTTTTATCCAGTAATCGACTCAAAATATTGAGGACAATTTGCTTCGAGGGTGCGCCCGTCTCCAACGCTAATTCAACTGCCGTCAATACATCCTGTTCATCGTGCAGCAATACCAGCGCTAAAATGTCCACCATCTCCCGATCACCTCCTATGCGCTTGAGTAGAATGGATTGCAATGTCCGGAAGGCTTGAGGCAATTCGACAAACGGCGCACCGTTACGCAATGCCCCCGGCTTTCGCTGTAATACAGAGAGATAATGTCGCCAGTCGTAGATGATGAGTGGGTGTTCATGTTTGCGATTAAACAACCGTTGATGGACCGCGATAATGCCGCCTTCTGCAATCACCTCGAGACGGTCATGATAAATGTGCAAACTCACCGGGCGGTTGGCAAATGACGAGGGCACGCTGTAACGCGTGCGTTCAAAGGTCAGCAAACTCGTGGGAGAGATCCGCTTTGTTTGCTCGACGAATCCATCAAAAGGCTGGCCAACTGGCATCAGGAAGGGACGTTCATCATCCAGTGCGGCCTGGATTGTTCTGGCTTCAGTAGGATGGGTTGATTCATGCCAGAGCGCGACACAACGTGCAGCCAACCAATCGTTCAATGCCGTCAGTGACGGCATCTCAGGCACTTTTTGCCACAATCGTCGCCGGGCATCCTGTACATTCTTCTCGATCTGACCCTTTTCCCAACCGGCGGCTGGATTACAAAACTCAGCATCAAACAAATAGTGACTAACCATGGCCGCAAACCGGGCATTCACATCGCGCTGCTTACCCTGTTTTACCTTATCTACGGCGGTCTTCATATTGTCGTAGATGCCCCGTTGTGGAATACCACCCCATGCCGTAAAGGCATGGTAATGCGCATCAAACAGCATCTCATGGGTTTGCAGCGGATAAGCGCGAACGAAGAAAGCACGGCTGTAACTCAATTTACAATGAGCAACTTGCAGCTTGACGCGTTCACCCGCAATTACCGCCCAATCCTCGCTCCAATCAAATTGAAATGCTTCGCCGGGCGAAAACTGCAAAGGGATATAGGTGTGCTTGCTAGCACCGTGAGTGGATTCTAATTGCCGACGACGCCACTCGCGGGCAAATACCGCTACGCGATCATAGGAGCCATCAAAACCGAGGGTACATAAATCAGCGTGCATCTGTTTGACGGAGCGGCGTTGTTTACGAGAGGTTCTGGCTGCATCGGTTAACCACTGCGTCAGTTTATCGGTAAAAGCATCGAGTTTACTGGGTGTTTGCCGTTGAGGATAAAGGGGTTCAGCAATCTCAGTTCTGAGATAACGGCGAACTGTATTGCGGGAAAATCCGGTACGGCGGGCGATCTCCCGGATCGAGAGTTTATCGCGGAAATACCAACGTCTGATCTTGCTCAAAATGGCCACGTTAATCACTCCTAACTCCCGCTCATAAAATAAGCAGGATAGTCTGTTTACGTGGGTCAAATTTCGACGCAAATATGTGGGTTTAGTGGGTCAGTTTTAAACGCAAATCAACAAGATAGAAGCTATTTATTGGTTTCATACTTCCTCCGCCTAGCAATAACATAGCCAATAAGAACAGCTAACACGATACTGCTGATAAAAGGCCAGATACTCTTGCTTTCATCCCAAATAACATTCATTCCTGCCAGCCCGAAACAAAGTGATAGAGGCACTCGAACAAACTCTAAAAATCTAAATTTAAGACCACTTAAACAAAACTGAATACATTTCATCAGAGAATAACTTAATAACCCCAGACATAAGGTTACAGCAGCGGCTTGATGTGGCCATGGAATAGACAAACCACTCCACTCCTGAATAGCCATCATAATAAATAACAAGCTCAGCCAGAGCGTCAGCGCTACTTTCAAAAAAAACTCATTCCACTTTACATAAATACCAAAACTCTTTGCCATCAGCAGCATACAAATCTCTTTAATGTAATTTATGTAACGGTTTATCAAATCCAATATTTTTGGAATCATTATCAGTCGCCACTTCATTCTCGACGCTATTTGATAATGCCCGTTCTAAGTTTTTGATTAAATCCAGTGCTTGTTGTTCAGTAAGTTGGTGAACAGGAACAGGTGCTGATAATGGCTGGCTAAATAACGATTTATCATCCACATCTAAACTCGGAAATTGTGTTTGAATATAGGCACCTAAATTACGTTCGAGTGGAACACCTACCGGAAATAATTGACTTAACCAATTCGAAAACCAACCTGGCTTGGGCTCCCGAACTCTTAAAATCCACCGTTGTTCTTCTTTTAGCCGACATGCTGTGTTGAATTCATGTCCTATTACAATAAGTTCAATTGGGCCAGGAAACCCTGTTGGTTTGAAAACCCAATAGTGAGTCCCTGTTCCTTGGTATGCCAAAATAGGAACTTCAAAGGCGTGTTCCAAAAATCGAATTAGCTTGCGCTCGAAACGTTCTGCCGCCGTATTCTTACCCGTATTTTGTCGGTTAGATAATACATACTTATTATTGCCATATTGAAAAATTGCAGCCTTCCCTCGGATCGATGCATCATCACTAGGTCGATTATCAACTTCTGCTGACGGTTGCTCTTTAGCATCTCGCTCAGATTGTGGAAGCTCATCACTTGTTGCAATACTGTCTTCTTTTTTTAGTAGCCATACGCAATATCGGTGCATAAGAAAAATTGTGACAACAGTCAATGCCCCCCCCACCAAATACGCTTAGCAATGGTGGCATTGGCTGCTGAAATAACATTGAAATACCCGTTCCAGAAATAAGAAAGCTAATCAGTGAGCGACCTAACTCGAAAGGGCTAAAATAGCACCATGCACCAAAATATAGATTTAATGGTGCATAAATTAGCAAACCAGACACAAGAGCATAAATTAACACCTGCACAATAACCCATGCGTCAATATTGATTGACTGCAGGCCGAAAACAACAACGACTGCGAGTAACAACAACATCAATAACCAACGCAGATATAAACGACTCAGATTAAATAGATATTCACTCTGTTGTTTCAAGAAAAGACCTCTTTTTATAAAAGCAATAATGCTTTGCTTGTTATCAATAACAACCATCTTATACATTTTTATACAAAAACAAATATGAACCCTAAAGCCAGCACAGGAATTGACCACCATTTAAAAGGCAGCCAAAACAGATCGTGCTTTGATTTTATTTCATATTCTCTCTGTGTTTCTTTATCTATAATCACACGCCCCGGCTTGGCATCTAATCGATTTCCGACAAACCAGATAATGATGGCAGAAAGTGATAACCCTATGAACCAAATCCAGCTATGTGTTTTTATAAATCCTTGGCTTCCTGTTATTCTATCAACTATCAACTCAATTAAGAGTTGAACAATGATGACAATTAAAGGAACACCGATTCCCCAGCCTCTCCAGATTAAAAACATAGTAAAAACCTCTAGTGAAAATGATGCCTTTAAAACAACTCACGATGATTATAGTTGGCCCGCTCTTAACAAAGTGGGCCGCTTAATTTCAGAGATTCTAATTTATTAAAACATTAATAGGTTATATCGATAACTTCTGCGACCACGATCGGATCGCCAACCATTTGAACCTCAGTTGTTCCCCCCATAATTCCTCGATCTTTATATGCAGTGCGAACACCATCAAAGTTGACCTGCTCAACATGGAGAGAATTAGAGTTATATGCAATGGTTATCTCTTTGGTATATTCGTCATTCTTATGCTCATCGGCATTACCAACCCATCGGCTGGCGCGGCGGAAATGCACAGGAATGCTTAATTTTACTTTAACCTTCACTTTATAATCGCCATCTTTCAGATCAAGTACCTCTTTGTTATTGAGTAAGCGCATATTAATGGAAAAGGTATTTGAAGCCGTTTCTGCACCTTTTAAGAAAAATCCACCACCTTCGGAATGAGATGTTGATGATTGATCTAAATCACCAGAAGAGAGGGCAAATGCTTTCACTTTGTTGCGGCCCATCAATGTCAGTGCCATATGCTCTAATTCAACACGGTCACTGTGAGTTTTAGCCACATTATTTGCCGATTTAGCATCTTCCATTGCTCCAGTCAGGTCAAAAGCAGATTTGTAGCCCTCAAAGGTGTTCAATGTTCGTAGCCAACTCACTGCATCCGTTTTAGAAGCATATTCCGGTAGCTGATTGACAATGGCGACAATAGCCGATATATCATTTTCAGCTATTTTTTTATTCATCAAATTTCTAACAAAAATGGTATTTTTAGGGTATCCAGGATATTTAGTCGTAAAATTTCTCACTTTAAGCATTGAATCAGCATTCTCAATAGCTGCGGCTTCTTGCTTTATTTGCTCTAACCTATTAGCGACAACTATTCGCCCTATCGAATAGACTACATCATTATCAGTAACTAAATTAGTTTGTGTATTCATTAAATGTGACGTTGTCTCGTAAGGGACCTCATCACTCCCAGCTTTCAATGTATCAGCAACAATAAAAACAGGTGAAACACCAAGTGCTAAGGTGCTCGTCACCAGATTTCCAGCATATTCTCTTTTATTAAATACTGATATTTGTCTTCTATCATCGTGCAGATTAGTACATGGAGCATAAGCATTTAATCTTACAATTATGCAATCACTATAAATTCTTTTTTTACCATAATTATTCTGGTGCATCTTATCTGCAGCATCTTCTATTTGACCTTTATTTCCATCCATAACATGGACATTGTGCAAACTTCCATCTGCAATATCAAAACCAATAAATTCCGTATTGGTTCGCGTATAAGATAAATACTCCGATGATTTATCAATTTCTTGAGTTTTACTAATTGATGCCCCTGGTGCCGATGAACAAGCAGACAATACAGAAGATACCAATATAGATATTATTCCCAGCGTTATTATATTAGAAAACTTACCCTTTTGGTTAACAGACATAGCAATCCCCACCTATATTTTATTTTGAACATGCAGTTCTTACAGCATCAGACAAATCATTATACATACGGCCATCATAGAAATATGTGCCTTGATCATTTTGACCTATAGAGACAATAACGCTATATGTAAAACCACAATCAATCGTATTTTGATAAAACCCTGATGATACTTCTGTAAAATTAATTTTTCTCCAAGGATATTTTTGTACTGTATGCCTCTCTTCATCATCATTTCTAAACTGATTTATGCTTTCTGAAGCTTGTTCTGCCGCTTTTCGGCCATCACCTCTCACACTAACAACGGCACTGTTCGTCGTTTTCCCTTTTTCGATGACTTTATCAAAATCAATCGCTGTAATTGATGATGCATAAGAAAAAGCAAAAAGGCTGATACTGATTGTTAATTTATTCATTTTGGCACTATCCATAAACAAATTATAGACTATTTTATAAAATCCCCTTTGCACTCTAAATTCAAAAGTCAGCGCACATAATATGCACTGACTTAATCATTAATAGGTCGTTACAGTATAGTTTCCTGAATAATCAAAACTAACATCAAAAAAGTGAGGCCCAGATAATATTCCATCTGGTGATTTCAGGCTTCTATCAGACTGATTTAGCAAAATAGATTTTGAATATATTGAAGATCCAATTTTAAGATTTAATGCAACAGGCTCATCGGCATGTTCGGCATTAAATGCATATGGATGGACATAGAAAGATAATCTTTTTCCATACAGTGATGCACATATATTAGACGACGAATTATCTACATTATAATAATAGTGCTCAGGTCCTGGCCCATTGGTATCATCTAAGTCAAGATAACCTAACACTCCCATTTTATTATCATAATAAACATGTTGAACATTCCCATCTAGCCATTCAATAACATGCAGATCCATATCCGTATGACCAGCATTAACCCATGACAATGTAGCAGAAATAGGACTCAAAGATATTACTGGGGTTGATGAGATCGTATCTAGCAAAGCCTGCCTGACTAATTCACGTATATAAATCAGCGTTGAAACAGAATGATCATTATTTAAAACAACATTGTCATTTAAATAAATTTTTATGAAGTTGTGAGACAGAATATCCCATTTATAAATATTTAATGAGCTTGGTTCTGGATTTTTTTCCATGGATGGATAATAAGATACAGCATCAAAATTTCCTTTTGGTGAATTATATGTACCTAATGGGTATGCATATATGTTGCCTGATGTAAAAGCATTTTCCCCTTGCCCCCAATACACGGTGTGGTCTTGACTTATTGTAATCCATTTATTATTTGGTGTTGTGGCCGATACAACAGCAACCCCTACGAACTGCAAGCTATTCAACTGTTCTTGTGATAATTTATTTTTTAAAATAGCATATGCTGCTTCAACAAAAAAATTACCTTGTGAATGTGCCACCACAATAACCCGTCTACCAGATAAAACCCTCTCTTCAATAGCTGCGACTATCTTTAAAACTGTAGGACCAATATTCTCACTATCTGTAGAACCATTAACATCTTGTATAGATCCATCTTGCTTTATTTCAAACCATTTTTTTGAATAAAGAAAATCCCTAGTGATAATGTTTCGCAAATGCTCGCTGAAGATGATTCTCTCTAATCGAGCCGTAGTGGCGGCACCAATCTTTGGATGTTTAGATTGTATATCCTTTATGTAGTCTCTTGTAAATTCAGCAGCCTCTTCCTCAGCTTGAGCCTGATCCCTTAATTCTTGAGCATCAATTTTTAATCCAGATGTTGGATTGTAAATATTAAAAACTTGTATCTTTTCTGATGTACTAGGAACTAAAGCATCAACAACTTTCCTTTTGAGTGAGATCATACCATTTAACGATTCAGTAGCTGTATTATCAATCCCATTTATGTATATGACATCAACTCCATTAGGACTGAATCTTGGATTTTCACCCAACGATTTATTACAATACACTGTCGGTATGTAGCTCGTTTCCGTTTTTTCATCAGAAAACGATTTAAAACTGATGAACAATAATATAAAAGAAAGTATATGGATTATTGTGCGCATGTGAGTTCATCCTCATATGTTATTGTCCCAGCCATTGAGGCTTCAAAGTTTTTATAAATAGTATTCCTCTCAGCAGTATCAAATGTCAGCGCGGTAATAATATCGGTATCGATACCGGAAGATGACTGCTCGATACAATACATCTCTAATAATTTTTTTTGCGCATCACCTTGCGTTGCAGGGGGAGAGGTAAGAATAGATTGCATGCTCTTGGCTAACAGCATGGAATTGTTAAAATTTTCTTGATTGTCTGCGATATTAGCCAAAGTTACTTCAACTTCATCCCTTACATTGTTTTGATTAGTATCAATGCCAGTTATGGTGCTTGCTGCTGCTGTTTCATCAGGTTCAGCAGGCAAATTTGCAATATATTCTGGCTGTGATGGCGTAACTGGTTGAGTCGAATTATTCGCACTATCTGACGATGTAGTCGGTTGTGTCGAATTACTCGTACTATCTGACGATGTATCTGTTGCGTCTTCACCACCACATCCTGTCAGTAATAACGCTGATGATATTGCCGAAGCCAATATCAATTTTCTAAATTTCATTAGAGTCTCTCCCTGTCTTATTCATCTTAACTTGAGCAATTAGCGGTAGATAATCGATCACGCTTACAATAGATCTTTAGGCTCTTGGCTATTCTTCACGTTGGTAAAAAATTAAAATCTTCCCTCTGTTTACCCTGCTACTTTTTATATTCAAAAACAATACATTGGCATGAAAGTACAAGTAATTGGCACAGAAGCACAAAGATATATAAATTTTCACTGCGATAAACTGCGTGATAATGTTTGAAGTCCCTGTGACTAATTCATCAAAAAATAAATACTGCTATTAATGATGTTACCTAAAACACCAAAAATCGTTGAATAACAAGATTCCGTTCTTAGCTAATGAATAAAATAAAAAAAGAAGCCGTAAGATTACGACCTCTTTATTTAAAATCAGAACGTCAATGCCGTTTGCAAAACAGCGCCGAATTCTTTATTGCTTGCATAAATACCAGCAACATCGAAATGGAATGTGTCGAACGGTGATAAACCAAAACCAGCTGTTAGGGCATCACTTTGCGTGCCTTTTAAATCATGACGGTAACCCGCGCGTAATTGCGCCCAATGGAACAGATCAAATTCCGCACCCACACTGGCCATTTGCAGATCATCATCACCCGCATTAAAGGTATTATTTGTGCCTGTTAGTGCAGAGAAACGTTTTTGTGCTAATAAATCAACATCACCAGTTACAGTAAACATACCAAGGGCTTTATAAGCGACTGAGGCTGTTGGCACGGGTGATAATTCATAGGTCGCATTGACACCGTTAACCTGTTTAGATATTTCTTGTTTAAACATGTTTTTAACAGCCAAGCCAGCCATCAAACCATTTTTCCATTCCGCCGTTACGCCACTATCTAGGTTAAATGTGGTTTTATTTTCTGTATATTGGTCAGAATCAAAGTTATCAAAATCAGTAGTAGCCGCAGCAACATAATTAATCATATCGATGCGTTGAATTTTTGGACTGGCACCTACCGACCATTTAATGTCGTTATAATCAAATGAGCGAGCCAAACTTAAACCAAAATCAGTAACAGATGCACCCAATGCAACGACTTGTGATGACAGGTTGTTTTCATCGGTAGGAATGCTAACAATAATTGTTTGACCATTAACAATTTCTGTTACATCTTTAATATCGTTCATATTTACATCTGAAAATGCCATAACATCAGCATAGCCATTCACAAATACTGCAGATGAAAGAACGGAAGACGGTAACGCAACCGCCAAACCCGCACCGGCTTTAGCAAAGCCAGTCGCACCTTGTAAATCAGTCAACTCACCTTTTACTTTCTGACTTAAGGTATTAAATCGATTAGCAGAGTCTGCATTAACATTGTTCCCATTCGACAGGTCTTGATATAAATTTTGATAACTGTCGTAATCATCAGATAAATCACTGGCTTTATTAACTAAATCGCCTTTATCAAAAACCTCAACACCGACTACTGGCAATAAAATACCAAAATCATCGGTCTCACCATAATTGGCTAATAATGCCGGGTTATAAAATGGGGCAGCTAAATAGTTTGCACTGGTCACACCCGCACCACCCATTGCATCCTGGCGCGCGTTAAACGTATATGGTGCAGAAAATGCTGAACCAGCCACGGCAGCCAGCGCAATAAAAAGCAGCGATTTATTCATTCTTTTAATCCTTTAATTTAAATATTTTTTCGGTAAAAAACAGGAGGGCTTAGCCCTCCCGCAAAGCAGTTTATTAATGAACCGCAGGGTCAGTCGGTGCAGCATCCGCCGTATCAGCATAACCATCACCATCGGTATCTAATGCATGGCCAGCCATAATGGCGTCATAAGCGGTTTTATTCATGAATATCATTGGCTCATTCGTATTCATGTAATAATTCACCTGCTGAACACGGCCGTCATATTCTGTATAACCATATAATCCATCATGGATGTCATCTGTTATGTAAGAGCGAATTGCATCAGCAATACGAATGATAGTGACACCGTTGGTGGTTTCTTTTACCCAGCCATTGTTAGCCACATCAGCAACAACGCTATAACTCCCTGCAGCGCTATCATAGTTCATTAACAAAGCTTGCCCTTGTGAAGCAGATGAATCACCCACTAACACCAGTTGATAACCATTATTGACATAAATGCCATTGCTGATAGAGCTAGCCCCATCAACAGGAACAGTTGTAGTAAATAACTCAGACAAAGTAGTGACTTGTCCTACCCCTGACATAGAGACACTATTGGTGCCGTTATCCCAAATTGGAATAGAAATTTCAGGCTCATTGCTGTTGTTCGTGACAGCACAACTATAAGAACCCGAAGGGAATGTGGTGTTAACATCAACAGAAGAAGAGGATGACGAGTAATTCTTAAGTGCTGAGAGTTGAGAAGAAAATGTAGTGTTGGATATATCAGCGCATGAACCACTCATGGTGAATGAGCCCATATTATCAACACCATTTATCTGACCGGTTGCCGTATTAGGTGTCAACATAACTGAATCAGGATCACCTAATAATGTCCAACCGCTGGTAGTTAAAACATAACGCTGATAATCTGACTCAAGAGTATAAAGGCTGGTTGATGTTAATTCCCTTTTATCCGCAAATGTGTATTGATGAGAACCTGAAGCAACTAAATAATCCAGCCACAAATGATGGTCACCACCTACGATATAAAAATCTGATAAATCACTAATATAGGTCGCCAAATCGGCTGATGGTGTAGGTGTATAAGAGCCATCAGCCAATTCGGTGGTTACTGTTTGAACTTGCGTATCAACCGCAGCAACTGCCGCAGATGCCGAGCTAATCACCGAACTTACTGAAGCATCATGCTGCACGTCATTCCATTGCTGCACCAATGTGCCGAGCTGGAAAGTGTCAGATTCATTAAAGATGCCATCCGCGTAGGCTGCCGCCATATTGCTGACAAGACTCGATACATCTTGGCTGCTGGTTTTGGCCAATTCAGCTACCGCTGCTGACATAATGGCTGCTGTTTGTTCTAATGTAGACGCCGCATTAAATGCAGCACTATTGGTAATATCAACGGCTTTAGTTGTTAATGGCTCAAAGCCAACCACTGAGCGTACAGCCGCGGCAATGCCAGCAACATCCGTTTGGCTCGCACTACCCTCTTCTTTTACCAATGCGTTAATACGGCCTGCCACTAAATTGGTGTAAGGTGTAATTGGAATATTACTGATACCAGAGGCGGCGATATTAGTACTAGAAACTAATGTTTCTAAAGTGGTAGAAGGTGCCGAATAAAACTCACCAAATGCGGCAGAACCACAAGCAGACAGTTCGCATTTCATTTGTGTAGCCGCATTTGATGTCAGCGCTATTTTAACAATGCCGCCCTTATAGGTTGAAGCGGGCACTGAAATAGCGTAAGCACCAGAGGCGTCCGTAGTCGCCGAACCGCGAGCCACCCATGCACCATTAACGAGCTCATACGCGGTCACCACGCCGTTTTTAACTACACCTTTAACAACCACCCCCGTTAACGAGAAAGTTGTACCCGCGGTTGCCCCTGAATTAGAGCCAGAACGTGAATTACTTTCGCTATCTGAACCCGCACCACCACACCCAGCCAGTAATAATGCTGACGAAATCGCAGACGCTAACATTAATTTTCTAAATTTCATGAGTCTCTCCCAGTTTTATCCAACTTGATTTTTTAGCAAGCACAACCGGTTGCTGATTAGAAATTCCAATATGCAATAACACTGTTGTTCCAATTGCTCAGCGTGCTTTCTGGCATAATGACATTGCCATCTTGCATTTCTCCCAGCTTGGTGTAGCTATATTCAGAAATGTAATTAACTGATAATTTTTCAGAGAATTGCCAACCCAGCCCTGCAGCTAGCTGCGCTTTATAACCAGAAGCAAAAAAGTCGGTTAAAACAGGATCAACGGTAGTATTAGTTACCCGTCGATATAAAGGCACACCGGCCTGAATGCTCGCGAAGGTGCGTAGCCCTTCATTTTCAAATTTAAAGTAATTATCGTAACCATAACCCAGCATCAAATTGAGCGAAGAAGACTCTTCCGATGTCGAACCACTCGGTGGTTGATTTTCAGCTTTGGTCGGGTCAGCCCCCACACTCGTTACCAATGCATCGTAGGTACCTGTTTTTTTGTAGTTACTACGAACAAAAGAGAAATCGCTGTAATTAAACCCGCCTGAGAAATAATTCCCGCCGCCTATTTGACGAACACCTGTGATAGTGACATCCGTTCGCTTCAGCGAAACATCATTCGTCTGAACAGTGCCAAACGATTTTGTTTTCCAGCTTTCAGGGTTATCTTCACCATAAAGTGAACTGACCGTGAAAATACCAAACCCCCACTGATCATTGATGGCGGTATAAGCGCCTGAACGCTGAACGGGCACCGACGCAGTAGACTTGGTATTGATCCCCATGCCATAAGCATTGGTGCTCTCTTTATAGGTCATAGAATCGACCCCTAAACCAAAATAGCTGAACGACATAAATTCATGCTTTTCATGCATTCGGGGTTTAGCTAAATCACTTGCCAAAGACGTTATTGGAAAAGAAAGGGCGGCAGAAACCGCCAAAAAGGTCAGACGATAAAAACCAGAACGCATAAAAATCCTTATTCATTATGGCTATGTCATCGCGCGGTAGCAGCACGTTGATAGCAAACTGGTGGTATTATTCCTCTTGTCCACCCTGCTATTTTTATTCTTTAAAAACAATATGTTGGCGTGAGAGTGCAAAATATTGGCGTGAGAATGCAAATATTGGTAAATTTTGATTAAGGCAACTATGCGACAATAATGCGAAATAGCTGTAGTCATCCGATCAGATATTGACTGGCATTAATCGCACACTATCAGGCCAGAAATGGATTTCTTTGGGATGATGAAACGACCACAGCCCGATAAGTAATAAGACTCGGTAACAAGGAACGTCCATGCTCTCGCCTTTCGATAGTCTGCCTTTTACAATGTATAGCTGGTTCATGTTTTCCGGAGCAGTTCTCTCTCTCAGCTTGTGCCTCTACAGTCTGCTGCAGCGCACATCTCATGTCGGGTTTTGGTACTCTTACCTATGTCTGGGAGAAACCATCTATACCTTTGGCTACGGTATGGAACTGGCTTGTAAAACTGTGACTCAGACTCATTTTTGGCTTACACTCGAAATGCTGGGTGGCGCTTACCTACCGGGTCTGGTCATCCTGATGGCTTATACCTATCGTTACCACACCAAAGCACCGCCTTGGCTAACAGCTCTCTTATTGACAATTAGTTCAGCGACGCTTGCCATTCAATTTGGTAATGAGAATCACGGTTTAATCTTCAAATCAGTAGAATTGACACAGCATGACGGTATGTCAGTCAGCCTGCTGGAGTTTGGCCCCTGGTTTTATGTGCATATGGTTTATGCCAATATTGCGATGACGGTTAGTACCTGCCTTTTTTATCAATGCTGGAAATCCGCCCCTAAAAAACACCAGCATCAGGTATTCCTGATATTGCTGGGTTCTCTTCCACCGTGGATTTTTTATCTGATCTATCTGTTTAACTGGGCACCATACGGCTTGGATCTGAGCGCTTTCGGTTTTCTTCTTACCGGCCCCATGTATGCGTATAGTTTGTTTCGCTACCGCTTTGCAGACCTGCTACCGGTTGCCCAAGCCCAGGTTCTCGATAACATTGATGAAGGCGTCATTGTGCTTGACACGCAATGGCGTGTAGTCGATAACAATATCCGGGCCCGCCAACTATTTCCCGTCATACAGGATGGCAATGAGAATTGCCCACCCCAGCTACAAATGCTGTTACAGCAGGACTCTTTGTCTGATGGAAACAGCACCAAGTGGCTTCATCACCACCAGCGCGAATATGAGATCCAGTGTCAGCTGCTTCGTAGTGACGACGCAACAATACTGGGTTATGTACTCATGATTCGGGATGTTACAGAACGCATGCAACAACTAACCCAGTTGCAAAACCAGGCAGAATTCGACGATTTAACTGGCATATTGAACCGACGGATGATCCTGCTAAAACTTGAGCTCGCAGTGCAGAAAATATGGTGCTCGTCAGGGCAGGAACCTTTCGGCTTGATACTATTCGATATTGACTGCTTTAAACGAATTAATGACACGCAGGGCCATCAGGTCGGAGATCTGATGCTTAAACAACTAGCCAGTTTGTTGCAGCAGCAGATGCAACCCAATGAACAGTTTGGCCGTTATGGAGGCGATGAATTTTTAATTCTGGTAACGGGAATGACGCATGCCATATTGCAGGAACGGGCTGAACAACTGCGGGCACTAGCCAGTAGACAATTAGGTATCACGCTCAGTATGGGCCTGACACACTACTTACCACACGACACACCACGGCTAATGTTGCAACGGGCCGACCATGCACTTTATCAGGCCAAATCAGCGGGTCGTAACCGTATTTTCACCATGCAAGAACAGTTAGATGAAAATATCTCCGTTATCGGGCTGCGCTAGTTTTTCAGATGGCGCAAAGCGTTTCCGGTACTCTGTCGGGCTCATATTAAAACTCTGACGAAAAACACGGGTCAGATACGCTTGATCTCGGAATCCTGCGATCCGCGCAGCCATTTTAACACTGCCACCTTGTTCCAACTGACTGACGACCAACTGCATCTGTATTTTACGAACATAATCGCTGTAATTGACGCCAAACAAAGACTGTAGTTTACGTTGCAGAGTGCGGCTGCTTAGCCCCATCTGAATGGCAAGCGTATCCAGCGATATAGTACCCTGACTTAATAACTGGCAAGCCTGAGCATAAAGTTCGTCACTGAACTGTTGATCCAACCCTTCTACTTTGGGTGGTATTGTAATATCAGACTGAGCAACATCTTTCGGTTCTCCAAATATCAGATATTCTTTCAGCCATGCCCGGACACGCTGACGATTTTCAAGTAATGCCTGCAGACGCAGGCACAACATTTTGGGAACTAAAGGCAAAGCCAGATAGTCATCCGCAAGCCCATCCCAGGCCCGAGCTTCTGAGTCCGGGCTACCACACGCGCAACAAAGAATAAAAGGAATGTGGTTGGTATCGGCAGATCCTTTCAACCGGGACAATAGTTCACCCGGCTCCCCGTCTGGTAACCAAAGTGCCGTACAAAGAACTAAATCGATCATCTCTTCCTGTACCCGCTCGAATGCCCCATGCACTGATGCAGAAAACAGAAGGCGATATCGGCCGCCCAGCCATGCCAACAACAGAGGCAACATATCTGGATCAGATTCGACGATCAGCAGTTGGGGGGCATCATCGGGAGAGATAGGAACTGAAATCCGTTGGCATTCAGGTGAAGAACCCTCCAGCAGATTCCAGGATGAAGGGAGACTCAATTCCCAACCAGCACGACCTTCATCATCTTTCAGAGTATGGTAATGACCACCAGACTGGGTCAATCGACACTGCAACAAATCAAATGCTACATCTTGTAAATCAATTAATTCCATCCCGGAAGAGTTACCACCGGAATACATCACACGGAGAACCAACGAGCCAAGAGAGTGTTCTAACATACACAGAATGCTGATATCGCCATTCGGCTGAGCCGCCAAAATCGCTTTTTTCAACAGCGCATTTAACCATTCATCCAGCAGTTGACTATCCAGTGTGACTACAGCATCGGGAATCATGACCGTTTGATATGTCAACTTACCCGATTCAGCCTGATTGCAATACCATTCCAAACGGGGTAACAACCAAGAGCGTAAAATGATAGGAGTCTGTTGATTTATATCCTGTTCGCTTGTTGCATAATAGTGCAACTGCTGCAAAAGACCTTGCAACCGATCGTAACCACGCCTGATATAAGTTGTCTGCTGCAACTCGTCGTCAGCAGCCATCAGCATCATTGATGTACGGCATTCTTCTGCCAAACGGATAAGGAAATGGGACGAAGCAGGCGCAGCAGCGCCCTGCTTTTCTTGTCCGACATCTGTATCGGCAAAGACGCGGCGTCTATATTGCAATATACCGCAGCTACTGGCCCACCAACACAAAACAACAATCAGTGATGCAAGGAATATCCAGCCCGACGTCCGCCCCCAGGCTGACGCAACCCATATATCAGCAACAGAATACACAACACCAAAATCATGCGGGGACAAGGACAATCGGACTTCGAGGCGATAATGCCCCGCCGGCAAAGTGTTATAAGTCAGGGTGGTGATTCCATTTGATAAAGATTGCCAGTCATTATCCTGACCGACCAGTCGATAGAAAGCGCTGATCGCAACCGGGGTAGCCGCTAGCTGGAAACGAAAATGTGCACCGGAATCAGAACGATCCAAGTAAATAGGCTGCGGCTTATTTTCTAAGGAAAGTCGATGATTTGTCCCTGCTTTTATTTGCCATATCTGAACAGGATATAGATCCGGTGCCGACCGCATCATCAGATCAACAGCTCTTTGCACATCACGTTCATTAGCGGTAACAACAAAAGAGACGATGAAAAAAACCAGCACCGCCAAGGCTCTTATCCCATATCGCCAACGTAGCATAGTTTCCAACCAATCTGAATTTATGACACAAACTGAGACTCAGAAAAACTCATGCTAAAGGTAATTTGGGTTTGGTTTTTTGATCTTGCGCTAAGTGAAGAAAATAAGAGCTTAATTACAGAAAAAAAGAGCGGCGAGAGGAGACTTCTCGCCGCTAAAGGTCCGCTTATTCAGCGTTCTACAAAGGAACTCGGTGATGGAAGCGCTGTGATAGAGCGCTTAGTGATGAGCTGGCTGCTGAGGATGCGAATGCCAGTCATCCGAAGCCGGTGTGGTGTTGCGTGCATGATGGGTCAGATACAACAACACTGCACTCCCCAGCAACAACACCATGCCCAGACCAAAAATCGAAGTAACGCCTAAACCAACCAGCAGAGCACTGGCTAGTGAAGCCGATAACATTTGTCCCGCTCCCGCCAGCGCTGTCGCGGTGCCAGCTGTGCGTTTGTAAGGTTCCAGCAAACTGGCTAATGCATTCGGGAAAGCCATGCCATTGCCGAAAGCGAACAGTGACAAACCCAACATCATTAACAATGCGGTATGCGGCAGTAATAACATGCTTAAACCAGACACAAATTGCAGCAGTGATGCGACTTGTAAGATGGTTTCTTTCGAGAAATAGTGACGGGTTTTACTGGCCAGAATGCCGCCTAAAACCAGAGAGAACGCGGGCAACAGCGTCCAGCGACCATACACATCGGCACTCATGCCAACCTGCATCTGCATGATGAATGGCATCACTGAGATAGAGAACACGTTCAGTGAATACTGGATCCACACCACCCCAGAGTAACAACGGAAATGGTTACTTTTCAGCAACTGAGCATATTGATGCACAAAATCGGTGAAATGTGCCCGTTCATCGGCAGATTCCGCATCATGCGTTTCTTCAAAACGATAGAACAACAGCACCCACAACAAGCCTAAATAACCCGCCATGGTGAAGAAAATACTGACCCAGCCAAAATGAGTGGTCAGAAAACCGCCCGCTAATGGGGTAATGGTCGGCACAAACGCCATCACAATGCCGAAATAAGCCATCGCCTGACGTAAATGCGAGCCTTCATAACGGTCACGCAGTGAGACGCGGGCAATGACCGACGCACAACCGGCACCAATCCCCTGCAATACACGCCCTAAAATAATCAGCGATGCGCTGTGATGTGCAAACAGACACAACAAAATGCCAAATACTGCCACCATCAGGCCGGATAACAGCACCGGACGACGGCCATAAATATCGGATAACGGACCATAGAACAGTTGTGATGGGCCAAAACCAAGCAGATAAGCCGACACCAACCATTGAGTCATCTGCGAAGAAATACCCAGATCTTGATGCATTTCTGGCAAAGCCGGCAGTAATAAACTCATTCCGGTCTGACCAACGGCAATCAGCAAACAAGAGTAAATTACCGGTACCCATTTCTCGCTGCGACTTAATTCTTTTTGCTGCAGGATCACGGGTTGTTGAATAACCACTGGATCTTTATAGTATGCGCCACTGCTACTGTCACTACTCATTTTTGTTCTCTGGATTTAGCGGGAATACATAGCCCGAGCCATGAAACGACACTTTCATGGTTAAAAACTCTGTTAATCGAGCGATTGACGAGGTTTTTTATAATTATCAGTAGCAAGGGTCATAACTGTCTAACGACTAATATTCATAGCCTGTGATAAGAAAAACTTTTCACTAAATTTGGCGCAGATTATGCAGAACAGATTCCAGTTCCTGCTCAAGGCAGGCCGCATATGCATCTGCGTTTCAAGGGGTTAATGTGAACGTTCGTTTTCTGGAAACATTTTTGTGGGTTGCTCGGTTAAATAGTTTTCGTTTAACCGCGGAAAAACTGTTCACCACGCAGGCATCGATCTCCAACCGCATTGCGGCACTGGAAGAAGAGTTAGGCGTGAAATTGTTCGTGCGCGACAATAAAGGTGTACGTCTGACGCCGGATGGTGACAAGGTGCTGGAATATGCCGAACAGATCGTCGGGCGGGCGCATGCCTTACGCATGTCGCTCGGGCAAGCCAGTGGTTATGAAGGCAAAGTCCGTATCGGTGCCATCGATTCGGTAGTACAAACCTGGTTTATCGAACTGTTATCCTGGATCACCGTCAATTATCCGCATCTGGAAGTCGAAATCGCGGTCGACAGTGCGCGCGGTTTATCGAATCAATTGCAAAAGGGGTATCTGGATATCGCCTTTCAGGCGGACTTGGTGCGTCTGGAATCGATCCGCAATCTGGAACTGGCGAAATACCCAATGCGCTGGATTGTCGCCGCCAACTCCCCTTATAACCGGCCCTTCGCGTCATTGCAGGAACTGGCCAGTGAACGGCTGATCACTTTTGTCGCCAACTCACGTCCACATCAGGATATTCTGAGCTTGTTGCACCTCAACGGCATAACGTCGCCCCGCATTAGCTGCGTAAACTCATTTGCCGCCATGACCCGTCTGATTGAAGATGGTTTTGGCATCGGCGTGATTCCGCCGGCATTGGTGCGCGAACAATTGGCGAATGGTTCCTTGGTGATTTTAAACATCGCCAATACCCAGCCCTCGTCACTGTCGATGCTGTCGCAAGTGGCCTCTTGGCGTACCGGTTCGGGGCTGGAACACTGCGAAGCGATTGTGCGGCAAGCACAAAATATTGTGCAGCGATTCTGCAAAATCATCGGCCCGGAACGCGGCATCGCTGCCAACACCGCCCCCACCGTAAAACAAGTCGATAGCCACGAAAGAAATTAATATACACTGACAATTTTATTCCGGAGCCTACCATGCAGTTCTTTCGTCGTTTGCAGGACATCCGTGCTATCAGCTTTGATCTTGATGACACCTTATACGACAACCGTCCGGTGATTGAACACGCCGAACAATGGATGGTGGAACACATGCGCGACCGCTATCTGGCCAGCGCCATGTATGATCGGGCCTGGTGGCTGCAGCTAAAACACGAATTACAGCATGCCGACCCGTCACTGAAAGACGATGTCAGCCGCTGCCGGATTGCCATGTTGGAAGTAGGTTTGCAACGCGGTGGCATGCCCGCCGAGACAGCAAAAACCGAAGCACAACGCTGTTTTGCCGAATTTTTGGAAGTCCGCTCGCAAATAGCCGTACCGCCGGAATCGATTGAGGTGTTGAAAAAACTCAGTCGCCATTTTCCGCTGGTCGTGATCACCAATGGCAATGTGCTGCTGGAACGCATCGGGCTGGATGGCCATTTTAAACACGTATTAAAAGCCGGTAACGGTCAGCGCATGAAACCGGCACCGGATCTGTTCCGGTTGATGGCAGCCAGGCTGGAATTACAGCCGCAGCAGATCCTGCATGTCGGCGATGATGTGACTACCGATGTATTCGGCGCGATAAGAAACGGTTATCAAGCCGCCTGGATCAACAGTCAAGGACAAGACTGGCGCAGCCTGCACACCTTGCCCCACCTGATGTTGCAAGATATTCGCGATCTGCTGACCCTCATTCCGGAAGCCCAACGATGAAACTGTCAAACTACATGACGGGCTTGCTGCTGGCGATTCTGGCTGCGACCGGTTTTGCCTGCAAAGCGATTTTCGTCAAACTTGCCTACCGTTATGGCGTCGATGGCACCACACTGGTAACCATTCGCTTATTGCTGGTATTACCAATTATCGCCATCATGCGCTTGTTCAGAAAAGCGCCCACAGCCCGGATCTCATGGTCTGATCGGGGCATGATTATTGTGCTGGGGTTACTGGGTTATTATCTGGCCAGTCTGCTTGATTTTCTAGGGCTGGAAACCGTCAGTGCCAGCATTGAACGTCTGATATTGTGCTTATATCCAACCCTGACGGTACTGTTATCGGCCTGGTTGATGAAAACCAGTATCAGTCGTCGGATGTGGTCGGCAATGGCACTCACTTATTGCGGCATGGTCATCGTGCTCACGCCTGATTTCGCCAGTGCTCGACTCGACCTGCTGGGCATGTTTTTTATTGTTGCCAGCACCGTCAGTTATGCGTTTTATCTCACTTGGTGCCCACCGGTCATCAAGCGGATTGGTTCGATGCGTTTTGCCGAACTAGCCTTGACGGTTTCAGCCATCGCCATGGTTATCCACTACATGCTAACCCGACCACTTGGCATTCTGACCCACCAGCCGCTCGCAGTCTGGGGTTATGGCCTGATCATGGCACTGGTTGCCACCGTGTTACCGCTGTATGCCCTCTCCGCCGCTATGGCACGTATCGGTGCAGGAAAAACCGCACTGATCGGCAGTGTCGGTCCGATCCTGACTATTTTTATGAGCATTGGCATTCTGGATGAACATTTAAGCCCGCTGCAATGGGCGGGTGTGACTGTGGTCTTAACCGGGATCTGGCTGGTTGGACAACGAAAAACCTGACGGATTGTGCAACGACACCATCAACTTGGCAAAACCGCGGGCAAACTCACGATGTGTCAGCTGGTCGATCTGTGGCCAGCGATCCATCGGCATAAAGGCATATTCCTGTGCGCTTTGCACTTCATTACCATGTAACGCCACCCAGCGTGGGTTGTAACGGCGCTGCGCCGTTTTATCCCAACTCAACACCTGTTTCATGGCTGTTTCCATCTCGGCTGGATGACTCAATGCATAAGTCGGAATGTCTGCACCAAACTGCTCACTGAGTTTGGTGACACCTTGTTGTGTCGAAGCATCCAGCGATTTATTGGCATCACTGCGCGCGCGTAGCTGTGCGGTATAAAACCAGAACATGGCATCGTGGTAATGTTGTTGCTGATAAAGCTGGTAAGCCAGCGCAAACAATACCGGTGGCGTCACCTCATTCGGTTTAGCCTGCACTTGCACCAGCGTTTCAACGTTGCCCTGCAACAGCTCATCGACCTGCCGCCGCGTGGTTTCCAGCGGTAACAACCGGAATTCGCCCTGCGGCTGCAATAGTGGCGCAACCGGCTCTTTGGCACAGCCGCTGAAGAACACCATTCCGATCAGTAATAACCCACCGCCCACTGGTAATCGCATATTTCCCTCACTGTCACTGCAAACAAGCTCAGTGTAATACCTTTCGCACTTAACGTCGCAACGTCGTTGACGCCCAATTTCGGCAAAATAGCCCCGAAGGCTTTGCCCTGTCGGATCTGACTTGTTAGACTGCGGTCATGCGGCCGCCGGAGCTGGCAGCCCTCTCAGTAATAGCGCAGCCATCGCGCATTGTATAGGACACCCACAATGAAACACCTTCACGTACTGCTGCTGTGCGGCGGCGGCGGCAGTGAGCACGAAATTTCTCTGCTGAGTGCTAATTTTCTGGAAAGCCAGCTGAAATCACTGGCCGAGATCAGTGTTACCCGTGTTGAACTGTTCCCCGACCATTGGCAGACCAACGACGGTCGTTTCTGCCATTTAGGCATGGATCGCCAGCTGCATTTTGACAATACCGCACAGCCGGTTGATTTTGTGGTGCCTTGTATTCACGGTTTCCCCGGCGAAACCGGTGATATCCAATCGATGCTGGAGCTGATCGGCCTGCCTTATCTTGGCTGTGGTTCGGAAGGCAGCAAATTGTGCTTCAACAAGGTCAGCACCAAGCTGTGGTTGTCGGCACTGGATATTCCGAATACCCCATTCCTGTTCCTCTCAACCAACAACGAAGCGGCGCACGCACAAGCACACACCGCTTTCCGTAACTGGGGTGCGGTGTTCGTGAAAGCCGCCAGTCAGGGTTCGTCAGTAGGTTGTTATAAAGTGACTGATGCAGCAGCTCTGTCCGAAGCAGTGAATGCGGCATTTGGTTATTCCGATCAGGTGCTGGTCGAAAAAGCCCTGCGTCCACGCGAACTGGAAGTGGCGGTGTATCGGTATAACGATCAACTGGTAGCCACCCGTCCCGGTGAAATTACCACACCAAGCGACAGCTTCTACAGCTATGAAGAGAAATACAGCGCCGGCAGCCATTCCTCTACCTATCTGGAAGCGCCGAACCTGAGCGAAGAACAAGTTGCCACCATCCGTGAATATGCGCTGAAAGCGTTTAGTCAGCTGGGTCTGAAAGACCTGTCGCGCATCGATTTCTTCCTGACCGAAGATAACGAAATTCTGTTGAATGAAATCAATACCTTCCCTGGTATGACGCCAATCTCCATGTTCCCAAAACTGCTGGAACATCATGGTGATAACTTCGGTAAATTCCTGGAAGGGATCATCCGCAGCAGCGTCAAATAATTTCCGCAGGCAGAAAAACGCATCTGTAATAATAACATCTGTAATAACAAAAAGGGCCGAAGATAATTCCGGCCCTTTTTGTTATTCGTTGTTACTACGTCAGCGCAGGTAATCGCGTTAGTTACGACACCCGATCACGTTCCAGCAACGGCTTCAGGAAACGCGCAGTGTGCGATTCGGCACATTCCGCCACCTGTTCCGGCGTACCCGCCACCAGAATGGTGCCGCCACCGGAACCACCTTCCGGCCCCAGATCGACAATCCAGTCCGCGGTTTTCACCACATCCAGATTGTGTTCGATGATGACGATGGTGTTGCCGTTATCACGCAGCTTTTCCAACACATTCAGCAATTGCTGAATATCGTGAAAATGCAGACCGGTGGTCGGTTCATCGAGAATATACAGCGTCTGCCCGGTATCCCGCTTCGACAGCTCTTTCGCCAGTTTCACGCGCTGCGCTTCACCACCGGACAGTGTCGTCGCCGACTGCCCCAAACGAATGTACGACAAACCCACATCCATCAGCGTCTGCAGTTTACGCGCCAGTGCAGGCACCGCATCAAAAAACGCACGCGCATCTTCCACCGTCATATCCAGCACTTCGTGGATACTTTTGTGTTTGTATTTTACTTCCAGCGTTTCGCGATTGTAGCGTTTGCCTTTACAGACATCACACGGTACATACACATCCGGCAGGAAGTGCATTTCCACCTTGATCACGCCATCGCCCTGACAGGCTTCACAGCGCCCGCCTTTGACGTTAAACGAAAAACGGCCCGGCTGATAACCCCGTGAGCGCGCTTCTTGTGTCGCAGCAAACAACTCGCGGATCGGTGTAAACAAACCGGTGTAAGTAGCCGGATTCGAACGCGGTGTGCGGCCAATCGGGCTTTGATCGATATCGACCACTTTGTCGAGCAGTTCCATACCCTGAATATCACGATACGGTGCCGGTTTTTCGACTGTTGCCCCATTCAGATCACGATGGGCAATACGGAATAAGGTGTCGTTGATCAGCGTCGATTTCCCCGACCCGGAAACGCCGGTAATGCAGGTCATCACACCAATTGGCACATGCAGATCGACATTTTTCAGGTTATTACCGGTTGCACCCAGCAATTTGAGCCACTTATCGCCGATCGGGCGACGTTGTCCCGGCACCTGAATTTTCTGCCGACCCGACAGATATTCACCGGTCAACGAAGCCGGGTTGGCCATCACTTCCGCAGGCGTACCTTGCGCCACAATCGCACCACCGTGCACACCCGCACCCGGCCCGATGTCGACTACATAATCGGCACTGCGGATCGCATCTTCATCATGCTCGACCACAATCACAGTGTTACCCAAATTCCGCAGATGAAATAAGGTACCGAGCAGACGTTCATTATCGCGTTGATGCAGGCCGATCGACGGTTCATCCAGCACATACATCACGCCGACCAGACCAGCCCCGATCTGGCTCGCCAGACGGATACGCTGCGCTTCACCACCCGACAGTGTTTCCGCCGAGCGTGACAGCGACAGGTAATTCAGGCCAACATTGACCAAAAAACCCAGTCGCTCAATGATCTCTTTTAATATTTTTTCGGCGATTTGCGCACGCTGACCATCTAAGGCCAGATTCTGGAAGAAACTTAACGTTTCACCAATCGACATCTCGGCCACTTGCGGCAACGTCGTTCTCGCCACATACACGTGGCGCGCTTCCTGTCGCAAACGGCTGCCGTTACAGCTTGGGCACGGCTGATTGGCAATATATTTCGCCAACTCTTCGCGCACACTGTTGGATTCCGTTTCGCGGTAGCGGCGTTCCATATTGTGTAACACGCCTTCAAAGGCATGATTGCGCACCACCACATCACCACGATCGTTCATGTAACGGAATTCGATCTGGGTATGCCCGCTGCCATGCAACACCACTTTTTTCGCTTGTGGCGTCAATGCGTCATAGGGTTCATCGAGATCGAATTTATAATGCTCAGCGACCGACTTCAGCATTTGGAAGTAATAAAAACTGCGCTTATCCCACCCCCTGATCGCCCCACCCGCGAGACTTAACTCAGGGTTAGTCACCACTTTGTGTGGATCAAAATATTGCTGCACCCCTAACCCATCACAGGTCGGACAGGCACCAGCCGGGTTATTAAACGAAAACAGCCGCGGTTCGAGTTCACTCAGCGAATAACCACATTCTGGACAAGCAAAATTGGCCGAGAAAATCAGCGGGTGCGCTTGGTCATCATCCATATCGGCGACATACACCAGCCCGCCCGATAAAGTCAGTGCTGTTTCGAACGATTCCGCCAAGCGTAGTTGCAGGTCATCACGCACTTTAAAGCGGTCGACCACCACTTCGATGGTGTGTTTCTTTTGCAGCTCCAGTGTCGGTGGATCAGATAAATCACATACTTCGCCGTCAATCCGGGCACGGATGTAACCTTGCGCCGACAGGTTTTCCAGCAGCTGTTTGTGCTCACCTTTACGGTTGCGCACTACCGGTGCCAGGATCATCATCTTGCGATTTTCCGGCTCCGCCAACACCCGATCAACCATCTGGCTGATGGTCTGTGCCGCCAGTGGTAAGTCATGATCAGGGCAGCGCGGTTCACCCACCCGCGCATAGAGCAGACGCAGATAGTCGTAAATTTCGGTGATCGTGCCGACGGTGGAACGCGGATTATGCGAGGTCGATTTTTGTTCAATCGAGATCGCAGGCGACAACCCCTCGATATGATCGACGTCCGGTTTTTCCATCAGACTTAAGAACTGGCGGGCATAGGCCGACAGCGATTCGACATAACGGCGTTGCCCTTCGGCATATAAGGTATCAAACGCGAGCGATGATTTGCCGGAACCAGAGAGGCCGGTAATGACGATGAGCTTGTCGCGCGGCAGCGTCAGATTGATATTTTTCAGATTATGGGTACGTGCGCCCCGGATCTCGATTTTGTCCATAGAGAGCCAACTGTGAACTGCATCAAAATATCAGTATCGCATAGCCAGCACTGGATGAATAGCCAGTATTACTGCAAATATGTTAATGTCTGCGCTGCAAACTATTTGTGCCCTGTCATAGCTGTCGATCTGACTTTAACGGTGATTATTGCTAAGATAGGCGGTTAGAGAATTCGAACTTTTTACGGAGCAGATCATGGCCAAAGGCGTGAACAAAGTCATCATCGTTGGCAATCTGGGGCAAGACCCAGAAGTGCGCTACATGCCAAACGGCAATGCGGTTGCCAATATTACTGTTGCTACCGGTGAAAGCTGGAAAGACCAACAAGGTCAACTGCAGGAACGTACTGAATGGCATCGTGTCGTGCTGTACCGTCGTCTGGCAGAGATCGCCGGTGAATATCTGCGCAAAGGCGCAAAAGTTTATCTGGAAGGTCGTCTGCAAACCCGTGAATGGATTGACCCACAAAGTCAGCAAAAACGCTACACTACCGAGATAATCGCCAACGAAATGCAAATGCTTGATGGTCGTGGCGCAGGCGCACCACAGGGTGGCAACATGGGTGCTCCGGCACAACAGCCACAGCAAGGTAACTGGGGTCGCCCATCTGCACCAGCCGCAGCACCTCAAGCAAGTGCTAACCCAGGTTATGCGCCGCAACAAGCTGCACCACAAGGTGGTTATGCGCCGGCGCCAGCGGCACAGCAGCCAACCTATAATGAACCCCCAATGGATTTCGACGACGACATTCCGTTCTGATCTCTAGATCAAAACGGTATATCATCATCCAAGTAAAAACCCGTGCGATGTAAAATTGCATGGGTTTTTTCTATTTTTAATACCTTTTTACCGCATTGAGAGGCCACGATGACCTACACGTTAACTCCCGAAGAATATCAGGCAACACTGGCACTCGATGCCGAGCAGCGTTACGAGCATTTCCTGCAACAAGTTGTTGAGAATAAAGAAGTCTGGATCCTGAAAGACGAAGAAGGCTGCATGCTGCTAACCGCTGACGGTGACGACTGCATTCCGGTTTGGCCGCACCCTGATTATGCTAAAGCCTGGGCAGTCGATGACTGGAGCAAAAGCCAACCATTCGCTGTTCCGCTACAAGTGTGGTTCGATCGCTGGGTGAAAGGCATGGAAGAAGATGGCATTGCTGTGGCGGTATTCCCGTTACAGGAAGAAGCTGGTGTTATTGAAGAGTCTGCCGATGTAGCTGCCAGTCTGCAGAAAAAAATCGCGAAACAAGCACGCAAGCAATAATAGGTCATATCTCTGGCCGGTTGAAAGTGCATAACAGCTTAAACCGCTATCGGGGTTTAGGCTGTTATGACCAAGCCCATATCACGCCGATGAGCCGTTTAATGCCACTGGCATCTCATGCGAGCTATCCAGCCACTGCACTAAATCCGCAGCAGGCATGGGGTAAGCAAACATAAAACCCTGCATCTGCCGGTAACCGATCTGCTGCAATTTTTTATATTCCGTCTGATTTTCTACCCCCTCTGCGATCAGCTCCATATGCATGCTGGTTGCCATATCAAACACCGCCTGCGACAGCGATGCATCACCTTCTGCCAGTAACATGACAAACGAGCGATCTAATTTGACCGTATCAAAGGGCAGATCGCGTAAACGAGCCAGTGACGAATAGCCGGTGCCAAAATCATCCAGATGCAAACTGACCCCTGCATCGACGAATTGATGCATGGTTTGTTCTACCTGTTCGGGATATAACAGCATTGCACCCTCCGTTAACTCCACCGTCAGCGCCGATGACGGTAAACCATGTTCAGCAACCATCTGCAGAATTGTCACGGCCAGCTGGCGATCGGCAAATTGCAGTGGTGATAAATTGATCTGTAATTTAAGCTCCGGATCATGCCGGCGGAACTGGCTTAGCGCCGTCAAACCTTTAGTCAGCAATTGCATAGACAGTGGATGGATCAGACCTAAATCTTCTGCCAGACGAATAAAACCCAGCGTGGGCACAAACTCACCATCTCGCTGCCAGCGCGCCAGCATCTCTACCGACAAGACCTTCCCTGTATTGGTATCAATCACCGGCTGGAAATAGGGCTCGATAGTTTGTTCAGTAATGGCCTGTCGTAACGATTGCTCCAGAGTCATGCGCTCTGAAGCGACACCGCTCATCCCGGTTTCAAACTGGCGCACACAGGATTTACCTTCTCGTTTCGCTGCATACATGGCCAGATCGGCTTGGCGCATTAATTCCAGACCATCTGTTTTGCCGTCCCACTGCGCAACACCAATCGAGCCGGAAACACTTAATTTATGATGGCCAAAGTGGATCGGTTCCACTAACAATTCAATCAGTCGTTCCGCCAGCAACAACCCCTGTTCCGTCGTGGTATTGGGCATCAACACCGAGAATTCGTCACCGCCCATACGGAATAATCGGTCCTGTTTACGCATCACCTGCCGCATGCGCTGTGCCACTTCCTGCAGTAATAAATCACCGGCGGCATGGCCGAGACTGTCATTGATCAGTTTAAAACCATCCAGATCCATCAGTAGCATGGTCAGTGACATACCGAGCTGGCAGTTTTTCATCATCCGCTCGACCTGTTCTTCCATACCACGTCGGTTACCTAAGGCCGTTAATGCATCCGTAATACTCAGATCACGCATATTTTTTTGCGCGGCCTGAACTTCATCCATCAGTTCATTAAATGAGCGGGCCAGCAGATCCAGTTCATTTTGCCCTTCAACAGGCCAGTAAACCCGCTCACCTTGCGTCCGCCGCCAAGCCAGATCAGCAAAATTTTCAATACGCGCGACGATCAATTGATTTAATAAACGCTGCAGCACCCAAGATGCAAATAACAACACCAATAACAGCCCGCCAGCAAAGAGCCCCATGATCTGATAACGAGGTTGCCAGTTGATATCTTTACTCACCTGCAGCCAGATTTGAGGCACCAGCCAACCCGATAAGGGTTTCCCCGCCGTTTGTTTTTGATGATATAGCGAGGTTTTAGTCACTGTGTGCACTGGTGCCTGAGGTAATAATTGCAGACGGCTTTCTGCCAATTGCTGTAAATGTTGCAGATAGTCGCCATCTAAATAACGACCAAAAACCATCAAACCGCGACTTGGTTTATCAAGCAATGAATCGAAAATACCTGAAACGGACATCAACAAAGGACGCCCATCGATCATGGTTAAATAAGTATTCGGATGACCTTCAGTATTTGGCTCTTGTTGCCATTCCGGTAATTTTTTTAATTGCGATAACAATAATGCCGAACGAATGGGTTGTGTTGCATTTGGGTCCGATAAGGCCGGATTTATTTCCGAGGAAAACAACAGCTTGTCTGGTGCCGTCATAATGACAACAAAATCCAGTTGCATGACATCAAGCGATTGCTGAGCAAAATTGTCACTTTCAAATTTACGATTGGGTTGGTTTACATACGCATAAGCATCATTCCAGACAGCATAATCCCTTATCGCCCGGCCTAGCCCTTCCCGTTCATTTTTCAGCAATAATTCGACTTTGGTTAATTCGGCGGAGACCTGTTCCGCATCGGTTTTGTGATACAACCAACTCATAATGCTGATACAACTGGCAGTGACCAGAAACGCCAACACCATAACAAACGCACCAACACGAGTTATTATCTGTCGGTGCAGCCGGGTCGTTATCATTAATTTTTTCACTAACGCAAAGTCCATGGGGATAACCAATTGATGACTCACGGATCTTGCCGATTTTTCCAATATAAAATTTGGGAAAGATCGGTATAAACGAGTCATATGGTGTTTGTATCAATGATAGATGAAATTGAGGTCAGACCGACAGTAAAGCCAGTGAAAATGCGGACAAGGGCCCGATTATTAACGAGGGAAAGAGTTTAATTAGTTATTTAAACATCACTTTTTCAGCAAAGAAATCTAAGATGAGCTCGACATAGCAAGTCAGTTCCATTCGTTAGAAGTCTTACAAACACCGCCAGCACAGCATTCTGGTGCTGGCGTTTTTTTCGTTAGGGTCGCCTTTTTATTAACGCAATAAGGCATCCATCACTTCGATTTTGGCGGGTACCAACTTGTACAAATAGACCGGGCGCCCAACCGAGCCATAAAAAATATCGGTATCTAATACGCCGATCTCAGCCATATATACCAGATATTTGCGACACGACACCCGTGAAATGCCGATCTCCGCAGCCATTTCTTCGGTAGAAAAGGCCTGTTTCCGGCTTTGCTTAACCCATTCCCATACCGATTGCAGTGTCAGTTTGGTCAGCCCCTTCGGCAACTTGGTTTTGTCCGGCGTGACTCGATTGTTATTACGACGGATCAAGGTATCCAGCTCGGATTGATTCAACGCGGCGGTCTGTTCCAGTAACTGATGCTCTTCCCGATAAGCCGATAACGCCTCCTGAAAGCGGGTAAACTGGAACGGTTTGATCAGATAATCGACCACGCCATAACGCAGTGCTTTTTTGATGGCCGGCATATCACTGGCGGAAGAGATCATGATGACATCGACATTATTTGGCATCTGCCGGATCACCGGCAGGAGATCCAGTCCGTTATCTTTCTGCATGTAAATATCCAGCAGCACCAGATCGATCGGCGCATCGCCCTCCAGCAACATCTGTTTGGCGGCCTGAATGGTCGAGACGGAGCCCTGCCAGCGAAAACCATCTACCTGTTCCAGATAGCGGCGATTCAGTTCGGCCACCATCGGGTCATCATCGACAATCAATACATTAATCACAGGCCGTTCTCCTTGCTGGCATAAGGTAAGGTAACAATAAATCGTGTGCCCACGCCCTTATTGCTTTCACATTCAATGCTTCCGCCCAGTTTCCCCAGACTCTGTTTGACTAAAAACAGACCAATGCCACGACGGGTGCCCTTGGTGGAAAAACCATGTTCAAAAATATGCGGTAATACCGCCGGATCGATACCGTTACCATTATCGCGCACCGTGCAGCGTAACCGGCCATCATCATGATCAAACGTCAGGACGATGCTGGGTGATTCAAGGCCATCCAGCGCATCCATGGCATTTTCCAGTAAATTACCCAGCACGGTGACTAACTCGTGCGTCACTTCAGCTTGTGCTGATTCCGGCAGATAACTGGTCGGTGTAATGCTGACATCAACCCCAATTTCCCGCCCCCGATTCATTTTGCCCAGTATAAAACCGGCAATCACCGGATCTTTAATCTGCCGGATCAATGAGCCCACTTCGGTATGGTAATGATTAGCGGTATCCATGATGTAGGTTTCTAATTGATCATAGGCGCGGAGATTGACCATGCCGAGAATGACATGCAATTTATTCATGAACTCATGCGCCTGCACCCGCAAGGCTTCGGCATAATGCGAGATGCCAGTCAGGCGCTGCACTAACTGGCTGACTTCGGTTTTATCGCGAAAAGTCACAACAGCGCCCGTGACCTGACCATTCACCCGCACCGGTACGCTGTTGGTCAGCAAGGTGCTGCCGTTAAAATCGATTTCTTCATCTTGCCGCGCTTGCCCGGATTCCAACACCTGCCGTAAATGCAATAACGCAGGCCAATGTTTGCTGCTTTCGGTCAGCAGCAAGTTTTCCAGCTCGCCATTCTGCCGTAGCAGTCGTTTCGCTTCATCATTAATCAAGGTGATCTGAGCATCGGCATTCACAGCGATGATCCCTTCCTTAATCGATTGCAGCATGGCATTGCGCTCTTCCAACAGCGCAGCAATTTCTGATGGCTCCATGCCAAACATGATTTTTTTGATCTGGCGCGCCAGAATAAACGCGCCCAATGTACCGATCAGGCCGCCAAAAATAATCGCCCAATAGGTGATCCAGCGGTTCTTAGCGATAGTTTGTTCGACTTTCACCGTCGAGATACCCACTGCAATGGCGCCGATCTGTTGATGATTGGCATCAAACAACGGGCTGATAAGACGTAACGAGGGGCCAAGTGTGCCTTGGGCTTCGGAGATAGATTCTTCCCCATGCAGTGCTTTAACTTCATCGCCACCGATGAAATGCTTACCAATTAAGTTCGGGTCAGGGTGAGTATGCCGAATACCCTGCATATCCATCACCACAATAAATAACAGATCGTTTTGAAGGCGGACTTGTTCAACATAGTCCTGCAATGCGGGTAATAAGATCGGCGTTTGTAAGGCTTGCGCAACAAAGGGCGTCACTGTCAGCGTATGTAACACTGCAATGGCCTTGTCTTCCAGACTCAGTTTAGATTGCTGTGTTGATTGCGCCAGATACACCGAATGCACGACAAACAAGACGACAGCAATGACAGAACACACCAGTAATGTGATGGTGGTGCGTAGTTTGAGCGGAGAGTTTTGTGTGAACACCTGACGTTTTCCTTTTTGGGTTACGATAATTATTTTACCTCCATTACCAATTTAAGCCCGCTAAATCCCGCACGTTCTATACCCCATCCTGAGTGCCAAGCATAGCCTGACTAAGAGTATAGAACGTGCGCTGTTACATCCCTTTACTTACACAGTCAGACTTTCGAGTTTGTTACGACGCGTCTTCACCATGCCCGTGCGTAGTGCGGTTTCAGCCACCACTTCACTGACACGTTTTACAACTTCTTTGTTAAAAATATCCGGAATGATGTAGTTCTCATTCAATTCTTCGTCTGAGACCACGGATGCAATCGCATAGGCCACTGCTAATTTCATCTCTTCAGTGATTTGCCGGGCACCGCAATCCAGTGCACCACGGAAGATGCCAGGGAAACACAAGACGTTGTTTAATTGATTCGGATAATCCGAACGGCCGGTGGCCATGACACGGACATACGGCGCCGCGACTTCCGGTGCAATTTCCGGTGCCGGATTAGCCATCGCAAACACAATCGGATCTTTGGCCATTTTCTTCAGGTCGTCGACTTTCAATACACCCGGTCCAGACAGACCGACAAAGACATCTGCACCTTCAATCACTGCCGATAAAAGGCCCTGTTCGTTATTCGGGTTAGTGATGCGGGCATATTCATTCCAGCTGTCGTTGCTGTAGGGCTCACCACGGTAAATGGCACCGTGACGATCAACACCAATCAGGTTTTTCACGCCCGCGCTCAGCAACATTTTTGATACTGCGATACCGGCAGCGCCGATACCAACCACCACTACTTTCACATCGGCAATGTTCTTTTTACAAACTTTCAGGGCATTCAGGAAACCCGCCAACACAGTGATAGCCGTGCCGTGCTGGTCGTCGTGGAATACCGGGATATCCAGCTCTTTTTTCAGACGTTCTTCGATTTCAAAACAACGTGGTGCAGAGATATCTTCCAGATTGATACCACCAAAAGTGGGCGCCAGCGCTTTGACAATGGCGATGATCTCTTCGGTATCTTTGGTATCCAGACAAATCGGGAAGGCATCCACACCAGCAAATTGTTTGAACAGGGCGGCTTTACCTTCCATCACTGGCATTGCCGCTTCCGGGCCAATATCACCCAACCCCAGCACCGCGGTGCCATCAGAGACGACAGCGACCGTATTTTTCTTGATGGTCAGGTCATAAGCCCGTTCTGGATTGTGCGCAATCTCCATACACACTTGAGCCACACCGGGTGTATATACTTTGGCTAAATCAGCCATGGTGTCGATGCTGTTTTTCAGTGTGGTTTCCAGTTTACCACCCAGATGCAAATGGGTTATTTCATCCATGAATTGAATATCTGATTCACCAAAACGATTTTCCAGATGATCTTTTATTTGCGCAATGCTGGTCAGATCATTGACGTGAAAATGAACCAACACTGATTTGTCATTATTTTCTTTATATGACGCTTCAATTTTATTAATTTCACCACTGTTAAATTCAATGCCGTGAATAATTTCATTCACATATTTTATTTTTTCGCCACCAATGGCACGAACAATATAATTGTGATGTTTTACTGCATTCATAGTCATGATATTTACTCTCAGTTGAATTCTATATTAATGCCACATTTGCAAAAGAATAGTTGCTGCAATAACGGTTGCGGCACCACCGATTCGAGTAGAGATTTGTGCGAATGGCATTAACGACATACGGTTAGCGGCAGAAAGAATAGCGACATCACCAGTGCCACCTAAACCGCCACGACAACCGGTCACAATGGCCGCTTCGATCGGATACATATTGATGAATTTACCTACGTAGAAGCCGGAAATAATCATCGAAACGACAATCGCAATACAGGTCAGCACATACGGCAGTGAAATGATGGCAGCGACGTCTTTAATGGGTACATACAACATGCCTAAACCCACCATTAATGGCCACGTTAGATTGCCAGCAATGAATTTGTAGAGTTGGAAGGCGCCGGTTTCCAATTTTTCTGGAATAATTTTCAATGATTTAGCTGTTGCGGCAGCCAGGATCATGATAATTGGGCCTGGGATACCAATGAAATGCGCTAACACGGTGCCAACGATGAAGAACGAGCATGCCATCAGCAAACCAGCGCCCATGATAGAGAAATCAATCGGTTTATCGGCCGCAGAAGGCATGTTGGCCAGATTTTCACTGGATTTAACCAGCACGCCGTCACCGCTGTATTCAGGCTTGTTCTCACCCAAACGTTTCAGCAAACCCGCCGCAATGATCGCCACCACGTTACCAATGACCGCCGCTGGGATCATCTGCGCCACAAAGGTGCCCGCTTCCTGGCCTAAGATGCCGGAATAGGCGATAGAGAGCGGCAGAATGCCTTCACCGACACCACCACAAATGATCGGCACGATAATGTAGAAAATCGTGTGATGAACGCTGTAACCCAATGCCACACCAACCAGCAGACCGGTCGCAACCGCCACCGCAGTACCCACAATCATCGGAATGAAGATGCGCGTGATGCCGTTGATCAGCGTCTGGCGATGCATACCCAACATGCTGCCACAGACCAGAATAGCGATATACAAATACAGGAAATTGGCTTTCTTCATCAAGGTGGTTACCGAATCCATCACGGAAGGCGGTAATACCTGCCAATACACCAGAAAAGAAGGCACCATCAATGCGAGAATCGCCGGGCCACCAATATTTCGCAGAATCGGTAATTTCATACCTAATTCACTTAAAATAACGCCCATCACCATGATCACAGCAAAACCACCAATAATATCATTGGGTAGATTTCCTGTTTTCGCGGCAAATATAACAATTAAAGATAATACGAGATAAACTGGCAGTGAAATAACACCGACTTTTATATCCATTAATTTTTCAAAAAATCCGGGGGCCTTTATTTGCCCGACATCTTCTAATACAGATGGTGGTGAAAGGTTGCTCATATATATTGCTCCTTTACAGTGTGGTTGCTGTGTGATCTTGTTTTTGTTTTAACCAAACTATATAAGGTTTTCGCAAGGATAATATTTAATGGAACTAAAGAACCTATTGCGTAATTAAAGTAAGCAGACATTGGTTAATATATTGTGATAGGAAATTTTTCACCGTAATTCTTAATGGTTTGTCTGTGATGCAGATAACAGGTCATCCAGTTTTTTTATAGAAAATAGGCTGAGATTCAAATAACCAATAGATCGTGACGAACGGTTTACGCTGCGCTGTGATGGGGATAAAGTAGAGATGATCCATCTCCCTTTGCGTCTCAAAAAGGCCCGATATGTATACTTTATTTTATGCCCCCACGCCCAATGGTAAAAAAATCACCCTGATGCTGGAAGCGCTCAATGTGTCGTATCAGGTTATCCCCATTAATATCCGCAAAGGGGATCAATTCCTGCCCAGTTTTTTGGCTATTTCACCGAATAACCGCATCCCGGCATTAATTGATCACGAAAATAACATCGCGATTTTTGAATCAGGAGCCATTCTGACTTACCTGGCAGAAAAGCATGGCCAGTTCCTACCCGCGCAGGGCGCAGACCGCTATGCCGTTTTACAATGGCTGTACTGGCAAATGGGCGGCTTGGGCCCGATGGCTGGTCAAAACCACCATTTCAATCATTATGCGCCGGAAGTCGTGCCCTACGGAATCAAACGCTATACCGAAGAAACGGCACGTTTATACGGTGTGTTAAATAACCAGCTCGCGGATAAGCGGTATGTGGCCGGGAATGAATATTCGATTGCCGATATGGCCATTTATCCGTGGGTCACGCTCTATGAGCACCAAAAGCAGGATCTCAGTCAGTACCCGCATATATCACGCTATATGCAAACTATGGCCGCACGGGATGATGTGCAACGAGGCATGCAAAAATATGCGGATTTCGATTGGGAAACCAGTCTGACTGAAGCGCAGTTGCAGGCATTACTGCAAAACCATCAGGCTTAAATGATGTGATGACATAAGCCGGTTTATTCGGCTGGGGCTTTCCTTTTTATCTTGCGAGCTACTTGCGCCGGAAACGGCAGAGTAGCCGCAGGCCATTGCTGTCGCAGCAAAGCGTCTACCCGCTCTGCTCGCGCGTACAACCAGCCTTGATGTCGCCAGACACCATGCCGGAGTAACCATTCTGCTTGCTGACCGGTTTCGACCCCTTCCGCGATAATATCAATATCCAAATTTTGCGATAATTGAATGATCGCTTCTAACACCGGTGCATTCACCGACCCGGTGCCGATAGTTGCCACAAAAGAGCGATCTACTTTGAGTGTATTCACTGGCAAACTTTGTAAATAGCCCAGACTGGAATAACCAGTCCCAAAGTCATCTATCGCAATCGCTATCTTCTGTTGTCGCAATTGCTGCAGCGTCGCCAGAATCACCGGATTATTGTGCTCCATGATCTCCGATTCGGTGATCTCAACATGTAAGCCCGGCAGATAACGTTTGTGGTGTAAGAGCTGGCTGATAAAGGCCGATGAATTAAGATGCTGGGCGGAGAGATTTAATGACAGATACAGTTTGGGGTATAACGCCAGTAACGGCTCCAGCTCAATTTGCGCCTGCTCCATCTGCAAGACCGTGAGTGGCACAATCACGCCGGTGCTTTCCGTCATCGGAATAAACTCAGCTGGGTTAATTAAACCAGCGACCGGATGCTGCCAACGCATCAGCACTTCTACCCCCATCAAGGAACCGTCACGCGCATCCACAATCGGCTGATAGACGTTAAAAAACTGCCGCTGCCGCATAGCTGTGAGTAACTGGCGTTTCGGATCCGTCGCTTTCTGTCGTAGAAAAATAAATAACAACGTCAGCAACAATTGAAGTACCAGTGCCAATAGCCACCATTGCCAGCTAGGCAGATAGACCCCTTGATAGAGCGTCTTGGTATCAACACTGATCATCAGCACCAATTGGGGTAACGACACCAATGGCCGTGCATACCAATATTGCGAATGCAGATTATCACCCCGCCCTTCCAGCATTTGTGGTGTAGTCAGCGGGAAAAGCGCTGTCGGAATATTGACTGGCAGGGAGTAGGTGCCATTCAACGCCAATGGCACACCACTTTGTGCATCAATAAAACCTAAAAATTGATAATTCAGCACCAAACTCGACATCGTATCACGCAACGTCTGCATCGGTATAAACGCAGTATTTTCATAACCATCGCGGCCAAAGCGGCCGATGTGCAGACCCACCCGATTTTGCAGACTGTCCATGACTGGAGCTCGCACATGGATATGGTTTGAGGAAGGCTCGTGGGGGACACTGTAAGGTTCGACGGAAGTTTGCCAGCTTGAGCAAACCAACTGGCCTTTGCGATCAAACAGAGAGAATTCAGCGACCTGCGACAAACCAGCATGAAAATAATGAAATTTTCGTTGCACGTAGGCCGAGCAGTTACGAGGTAGCGACTCCATTTCGATCAGGGCGGCGACAATATCCACCACTGAATGTTCAAAATAACGCGCCAGTTGATCAACCTGCAACCGCACTTCATCCTGTCGCTGTGCTTTCGCTTGCAGCAACATGGTCGGATAACCAACACTCAGCAACAGCAGCAAAACCACTGATGCCGAAATAAACGGCGATACCAGCCTGCGCAGGCGGGCCTTCCAATCCATCTAACGCTCCATGAAATTCAAGGTTACGTTTAAAGCATATATAGGAATCGAAGCACCGCGCAGAATTATTAAAATTTAGCCACAGGGCGTATCACTAACCACCGGTAACCGCAGGTATTGCTGCAAAAATTCCGCAAATGGCAAATGATCATCCGCTTCCAGTTCACTTTGTTTTAGCAACGAGGCTTCTGCTTCATCCGTAAAATAATTCGCTTCCCAATATTGTAACGGCGCATTTTGCAACTCTTTACGGAAGCGCTCTGCCTGTTGGCGACCAAACTCAGCACCATCCAGATTATGATGTAACAGATGTGTTAACAATTGCGCCGACAAGGTTTTTTCCGGATCAGCCAGTTTTTCCCGTTGCGCTTGTAATGCCAGCTGATAATGCACCCGTCCATATGCCCGGTCTAATAACTGCGCCACCATCTGCAATTCATCAAACAGCTGACCGCCCCATTCCGGCAAAGACAACTCACCTTGTGCAGTCTGTAATAATAGGCCCGGACGACGTCCTTCCAGTGCAACACGTGACATGTTGTGACGATTACGCTCGATCTCTGCAGCTTCCAACACCGGCGATGGCCGCAGTAAACACCAGACCAAGAACAGATCGAGGAAACGTAGTTGCTGAATTTCCACACCCAGCGGGGTAAACGGATTGATATCCAGAGTGCGCAGTTCGATGTAATCAATACCCCGTCGCTCCAGTGCCACTAAAGCTCGCTCGTTGGAACGTGGTGTGCGTTTAGGCCGGATCGGCGCATACAATTCATTCTCCAGCTGCAAGACATGATCATTCAGCTGACGATAATCATCACCCACCTTAACGCCCAAGTCGGCAAACGAACTTTCTTTGGTCGCCAACGCCCGACGCACCGACGTGAGATATTCGTGTAAACTGCTGTGGCTGATATTTAAGCTGGCCTGCGATTTATTGGTATATCCCAGATCAGATAATCGCAATGACGTCGCATAGGGCAGATACAATGTGCCTTTACCCACGCGTTCAAATGGCAGACTGGTTTCACGCCCTTGCAGGAACGAACTGCAAATAGTTGGTGAAGCACCAAACAGATAAGGGATCAGCCAGCCAAACCGGTAAACGTTACGGATCAAACCCATATAACTGTTGGATATGAGTTTACACTGACAACATTCCTGCTGTTTTAATTGCTGCCATTCATTCCAAAAGCTGTCCGGCATCGAGAAATTAAAATGCACCCCGGCAATCACCTGCATCATGCTGCCATAGCGGTGGTGTAACCCTTGGCGATATAACGTCTTCAGGCGACCGATATTGGAATTACCGTATTGCGCCAGCCGGATCGTCTCTTCCCCACCGATAAAACAAGGCATCGATAACGGCCACAACCGCTCTTCGCCTAAGTTTTGCTGCGAAAAACGATGAATATCGCCGAGTTGCGCCAGCAGAATGTCCAGCGAATCGGATACCGGGGTAATAAATTCCATCAAAGTTTCGGAATAGTCGGTCGTAATATTGGCATGCGTCAACGCCGCACCTAACTGACGGGGGTGATCCAGAGGAGATAAGCGACCTTCCGGAGTAATACGTAATGACTCGCGTTCGATCCCACGACGAATGCCGCGTACAGCAAAAACCCGTTCCGGAGCACTTAACTGCTCGATGATTTCAGACAAAGAAAACGGCAACGACATAGAAGACCTCATGACTGGGCAATGACGGCAAGATAGACAGATCAGTAATCATGTCATATAGATGCATAATAACATGAGATGGGCATAACGAGTCTGTAGTGAATCGATTGTATGTCCTGATAAATTAGTGTGTCATAGTTCAATAAACAAAGAAAAAAACTATCCACGAAAAGTTTTTGGAACGAATACATGACCGCACAAAATCCAGCGTTATCGTTGCAACCGCACCAATTAAAAATGGTTGATGTTTTCCGTTACGAATACGGTAGCCCGACGCTGGATGAAAAACTCGCACAATATGCACCGGATGAATCACTTTCCAGCCGATTTTTAGTCAAGATGGAAATTGCGCGACTTGCCAAACCCTGTAACCGGATCATTGATTTACGCGACTTACAGTCTGACTGGAAACCATTCGAATATAATGGGGTTAAACATTATATTAATGACATCACCGCCCAAGATTTCATCAACACCGTTAAAAGCTATAAAGGTTATACCCTTGGTGCTTATGAGCTCATTATTAAAAGAGCGCGTGAGAAAAAAAGAGAAGCAATAACTAACCCTAACTCGATTAGTGTTCCTGAAGTCAATTACACATCCCTGACTCATTTTTATCAACGGAAAGAACAACGCCTCTATTTTGTTTCACCAATCGAGGTTTATGTTGATGACCCGAGAGGAATGTCGCTCTCGCAACAAAAAAAAGTGGCTATTACTGGGTCAACGACCGATATATCCCCCTTAGGTATGTGTATTAAACTATCAGGCATACAGATACCGAAAGACACCAAATCAATATATATACGTTTTGTCGGGTTTGAAAAAGAGTTCTCCTTCTCCTCGCCTGCATTTGTGAGTTATGACATTTTATCAGTCATGTCAAAACAGACTAATTTTTATTACAAAATAAAAATGACGGATAACCAGACAGAAGAGATTGTGCATGAATTCCATAATCATCTGAAAAAATTTATCTTTGTTCAACTACGCAGACACCGAGTTCCGATAGAAAACACGCAAGAAGCCGTAATTGTGAAAGCGTATGAGCAATTTATTGTTGGCAAACTTAATAGTCTGCCAGTATTCATGCAACATGAGCATGGCAAATGGGTTCCTAATTCATTATATCTCACTGGATATAATGAATTTCTTTTACAACGTTTAACTGATGAAAATCATACCTCCGTGTTGAATGATTTCATCTGTCAGACTCCCATACAAGATGCCTTATTAACAGGCGAACGATTCATCCATTACTACTTATTTGCACCAGTTTCCAGCCCTGAAGGTTTTGCTAATTTCATGTGTATGCCATTAGCCGTTTGTATTAATGACCCCGACGCACGTGCAATTGCGCAATTAGCTTATTTAAAAAGTAAAGGTAACTTAATGTTATATCGTTTAGACGGTATGACTATTCATCCAGATAAACAATGTCACATTCCTAGCTCACTACCTGATAGTTCAGGTGAAGTGTTTCAGCTTATTAATCAAAGTCCTGTTGAGCGAGCAAGATTATTGGCCTCTGCATACAAACGGATGATCTGTATCAGTGATGAATCAGATTTACTCGCTAAACTGGATTTGTTCTCTGAACCAGCACAAGAAAACATTCAAAAGAATAAAATATTTCAGTTCATTCCTAAGCATGTTGGCATTAAATCTGAACTTCATATTGTAAAAAGCGAAGTGGATGACAAACGACAAGAAGATCGTTTTTTATATAAAATGCCTATCTCATTTTTCACCACAAAAAAACCAAAAGAAAAACTCTCAGCGTTGACGATTGACATATCAACAAAAGGATTAAAAATTCAGACTGAGAAACCGCTTGGCTTTTTTGCTGGGGATTTGTTATCTGTTAATTTCTCTCATTTAGAAAATGAGAATGGTGAACAGATCATTCGTCAACCCTACATTGTTGTTAACGCCAAAGGGAACATTGTTCATCTATTAATCCACGGCAACATACAAACTCACGAAGCAAGAAAAAGCATCAAAAAACTCATCCAAAACAATCTTAATTCATTGACAGCAACAGGCTGCAGAGATGTTATTTATGGTTTACCAAGAGTAATTCGAAATTTATTTACTTTTAATCATCCACACCCAGTATTTCTAGTCAAAAGACACGACAAAAATCGCTATATCAGCGATATTGCTTTATCTGACAATACCGTCATGCCTGAAATAAGCATCAATGAAGATGAAAACAATGCCATCTTAAAAGTCATTCTGAAGCATGAGAACTTCATTCAAATGCTTAATGATGCATGGGGCAAACTCAAAGAACGACAAGACATATTTTCTTTTAATTTTTTGGTTACTGTTAAAGAAAAAACAAATCAAACTGGCCATTATATCATTATAAAAAATGCCGATGATTTGATGAAAAATGGACAAATGCAAGCGGCGATCCAGCAATCATCCATGATGGGTGAAACCAGATTACTTCGAGTCATGTTGACACCAAAGGGGAAGGTTTTTAATAAATATTTCCGCGATGAACTCGCTTATCTAACCCGCTATGCGCCGAATCGGGCTAAATTAACATTAGATCAAATTAATCAGGTTGATGCGGTTGGACATATTTTGGATATAACTGAAGCCGTCAATAATTTATACTAAGCTCCCCCAAATAATGTAGGAATACACAATGGAATTCTGGCACGGTTTTATTACGTTAACGGTAATTCATCTGCTGGCTGCTGCATCTCCAGGCCCTGATTTTGCGTTAGTTTCACGCCAAGCATTATTACAAGGGCGTCGAGCCGGTTTATGGGTGAGCCTCGGCATCGCGCTGGGCCTAGGTATTCACATTGCCTACTCTGCCGCTGGTTTAGCCACGCTGATTGCTCATTCCACCATGTGGATGAATGCAATTAAATTGATTGGAGGCAGCTACCTGCTTTACCTCGGTTATCAAGGTATTCGTGCTAAAGCCCAATCTGGCATTATCGCCAATGAACCCGCTGTTATCATGGATGTTGCCGCGCATCACTTAGTAGGCAAAGGTTTTTTGTGTAATGCCTTGAACCCGAAAGCACCGATCTATTTCCTGTCATTATTCACGATCGTGCTTTCTCCGAATCTGCCAGCCAGCACCTTAGTGATATATGGTGTTTGGATCATGCTGCTGCAGCTATTCTGGTTTAGCCTCATCACGCTGTTTTTCAGCCAGCCGACCATTCGCCGCCGTTTCCTCGCCATCAGTCACTGGATCGATCGCGTCTTTGGTGTCGCTATGATGGGGCTGGGATTGAAAGTATTGTTGAGTAAGAGTTGAGTAAAATATGCCATGCAAAACACATGGCATATTTATTAATTCTTTCTTTTACATTCATCATATTTTTCTGCATATGATTTATCAAATATAAGTTCTTCTGGCACATCCAAATCTGCAGATGTGTTTATTAATTTATGTTCTAAAACTCTATATTCAATCCAACCTATCTCACCAGAACCATCAGTCTCGAATAACAATTTTGCATTGACGACTTCATCTGTATCTTCATCGATTAGGAGATTAATTTTATCCTTTTTTACATACTTAAATGGGAAATTGCTACTTCGCACTAATTCCGTCAAATAACTATAACAACTCAATGCGATTTCATTTTTGCCGCCTTTTAAAGACACCAAGGATTGAGCACTTATTGCATCGGCAAGAGCAACATTGCAGAATAAAAAAAACAACCAAAAATAGATGGTCCTCTTTAAGAACATTATTTATCTCCAGAAAATTCATTAACAAATTTTGCTTTAATACTTTCAATATGTTGTCTGTAGACTACTTGAATACTACTATCTGTTGAATGCCACCTAGCCCAATTGCCATCATGTTTGTTTATATAGAATACTTTGTACTCCATTCCCGCAATTACAGAAGGAAATACAACAAATTTTTTCTTCCTATCAGTAATTTGCTTATTGCCACCTTGTCCACTCATTCCTTTGTTTTCAAAAGCTTCCCATATTCCACTAGGCAGATACTCAGGGTGTTTTTCAAAGAATGAATGATCCCAACCATAATATGGAGAATCACCGAATGCTTCCATTCCCCCTGTTCCACATTTTTTATATTGAGTTGAAGCAAAATGCCTTGTCTCATCTCGATACATCCTTTCTATGATAGTTGCCATATTTTTACCGTATTTATCATAGATTTCTCTTAAAGCAACCTTTCCATCTGCTTCAGAAAAATCACCTCCTTTTACTACTGAGGATTTGAGATTGTTAATGACAACAATCGGATTAAAATGCCAAACCGCAGGCCCAAAAACGAGAGGAGCAGTGGTAATCTGACTCATCCATTCTAGTTTTTCCATTCTCTCTTTTTCATGACTCATCAGCGCTTTGGTTTCATCTTCGGTAGCTTCACTTGCCCAATTAGAAAACGTGGTTTTGATCGTATTAATGGTCGATTTATGCCACTCGCTCGGGTGTCTGACGACTAGTTTAACTAATTGATTACGTTTTGATTGGTCTTTGAATGCAGCAGCAATCTCTGTGCTATCAACGCTATTGTTGCCATCTTTATCAATATTTTTATAGAGTTGCTGAAAGAATGCGGGCATTTTTTCTGGGTCAAGATAGCCATCCGCGTTAGTGTTTTTCTCTTCCAGCAGCTTAAAACCAAGTTTGGACAATTCATATTGTGACAATATCTCCAGCTCTTTTTCGCTAATATAGCCATCAAAAGCACCATTCAGAATTGGTAATTTGTCAACCTTATAGAAGATAGCACTACTTTTATCAGACACTTTTTTGCAGATGGCTAATTCAACAATATATTCTGCTTGCGCCTTCAATCCACCAGTACTAAATGTGATAGCCTCTTTTTTGTCTTTGTCTTTGTCTTTGTCTTTGTCTTTGTCTTTGTCTTTGTCTTTGTCTTTGTCTTTGTCTTTAATGTATATACTCGCGCCCGCAGAGATTCTTATATATTGTTTCCCTGATTTTAGCCCTGCTTCATTATTCAAAAAAGCCTGTATTTTGCTATCGCTATCGGTACTAAATATCTCAATGTGGACCTGATATTTACTTACTTTTTGCCGGCAAGCAGCAGGCATTTTGGGCACTTCATATAGCCCCATAAAACCAATAGCATCACCAGCCTTAATGGGCTGATTACATTTCACAATGCTATCAAATTGCGTTGGTGCTTGTGCACTAACCTCAGCAAACGGTTCATCAATACACACCCAAAACGGGCCGGGTGGTTGCCCCGTTTTTTCCGCGTAACCGCCACTGAGCAACGTCGCTTTTGCCATTTTGCGGGCTTTACCGCCGATAGAACAGGACACAACATCGTTACTGTTAAATTCAAACTCAGCAGTAATGTTTAACAAACCCAACGATTCACTATTGGCGTCGCTAAAAGGCTGACTGTTGTCTTTAATTTGACGGGCATTCACCCTGTTTTTAACAATGCCTTTCATTTTGCATTGCCAATAAGCCGGGGGAGAACACAGTGTGCCCGTAACTGACTGATCCACATGTTCTGTATATTTCGTATTATCCACCACCCAGACGGAGGTGCCTTTTGTAATGTGACTGTCGGTCTTGCTACAGGTTTCTGAAATAGTGCCTTTTACAAAAGTGTAACTGTGTGAACCACTCTGTTCCTGCACCGTAAACCGAGCCGTTTCGCCACTCAAATCTACAATGCTGCCCGCCCCCAGATAACCCAGGGGCGGTGGTGTACCATTGGCTGCATCATCACCCTGCCGGACACGAATAGTTTGAGTTAATTTGAGCTGTTTTTTTCCTTGCGTTTTTTTCACATCATCCGAGGCAGAAACATAAACCGAATACGGAGCCAGATGCATATATAAACTGTAAAAGGTGAGTTTATTTTTTTTGCCTTTATTGGCACCTTCTTCCGTATTAGCCGGTGATTCATATTCATGCTGTATTAAACAAAATGATGAGGAATATTGCAGCTGATGACCTAACCAATCACTGGTGAGACAATTTTTATTCAGACGGTATGCAATCACTTTACCATCCATCATGCAGCGCAAAGATTGATCTTTTATATGATGCGGTACGGATGCATCGGTAAAATGAATACCACCATGCCAGAAGTTATGTGCACTGAGCAAATAAAAGCCACTGCTCTCTTTTTCTAGTAACTGATAAATCGCGTCAGCATTACTATATTGTTCGCCTTTTTCATTGACGATAGGAAATATAACTCGAGAGGAAGATCGTCTATTCTCCGGTTGCAATTTTTTCGTTTTGACTACATTTCCTATTTTATATTTTTCTTTTGGCCGGAGGACTTTAAGTGGTCTTGGCCAATAAGGAGCACCATCTCCAAATTTGGCAGTTGCAGGCCCCGAACTAGATTGAGAACCAAAAAATGTTCCAGAAAAACGCGAAGGTGATGCAGAATAACTGATACTATCCAAAATACCAGTATGATTGTATTTACCTCGCCACAGCAAAATATCTCCTGATTTGGTTTCTGATGGATCGATTACATCATAATAAGTAGATTCATTAAGTTGTTCAGTAGTTTGATACGGTACATCATATCCCGCACCGCGAACCATAATATTGACCAGATGAGAGCAATCTATCTCTTTTTTACCATCATTATCAGTATCACTATTTCCTTTAGAGCCATATCCATATTCATAATCTTTCTCGAAGGATTTTTTCTGATCCAAAATACCACTCATACATTACCTTACTCACAGATGTTATTTTGTGAATGTGTCTTATTATTCAACAACCTGATCATGTTTTTTTTGGCTTCATTACTTCCAAGTTCAGAAGAGAATTTATAACAAGATATTGCCATAGCGATATTTTTATTAACCAATCGACCATTTTCATATAGAAAACCTAAAATGTTTGCAGCAATATCACTTTTGTTTTTAATAGCTTTTTTAATCCAGAAAACAGCTAGCTTACCATCCTTACACTTTGTATATTGGGCATTACAATTATCAAAAACAAAACTCATCTGCGCATCGACAACATTCCCTCTTGCAGCTTGTAAAATAAGTGCTTTAATTTTCTCATCCGACAATTGTTTCGCCATCCCAGATGAACCAAGACTGGCGGCTTTCCACGCAGAAATAGCGCTACCATCCTCAGCGCCTTTCAGATAAAAAGATAGTGCTTTGTTATAATGATCATTAACTTTATCCGTGAGTATCATAGATTCTTTTTCAGTTATTTTTTCACCTAGCAACTCAAGCTTGTTATTGACATTAGACGCACTTTTTTCTTCTGACAGTCCTTTCGAATACCATGATTTATCTAATGAAGTATCATTTTTCGCATGTGAAATGTTAATAAAAAAAATAAACATTAAAATATATATAACTATAACTTTCATATAATCTCTTAATCCGAATAAATAACTTGGTTAATCTTCTTAGGCTTAAATTTAACAACGGGTTCAGGTGCTTTTGCTTGAGGCACTTTCCCGTTGCCAGCACTGTGTGCACCTGCCGGTTTATGTGGTAATTCAGCGGCTTCACTTTCTACTGATAGCGCACTGCCGCCTTGATTCATTGTCACCACAGGCCCGCTCAGTGTGATTCCACTGGGGTCGAGTTTGATAAAGCTGTCACCCGCTTGCAGGGTAAGCTCAACTCCTGCGTGATAAATCGCTTGCTGATGACTTCGCCAGCTCAGATTCTGCCCTGCTTGTAACAGATAATTTTGTGCGATCGCTTGCTCTAAGCTGCCATCAACCGTGCTGTGCTGATTTTGTTGTCGCTCATAGGCAACATTCGCTTCAAAAGTCTGATGTTGTTCCCCTTGTATCTCACGATAATCGTTACCCCCAACTACACGATGATGACTTCCATCTATCTGCGTGTGACTGCTATGTAGAATCTTGGCATCCCAATCTTTTTCCGCCTGCCAACGTAGTTGCTCTTTGCCTTTTTTATCTTCAAATCGTAATTCATTAGTACCACCACCTCCGGGCGTTGAGCGGGTGCGAATGCCACTGCGTGTTTGATGCAAAGGGAGATCCCACGTGGTTGTTTGTTCTCCGTTATGCAGACACCCCGTGATCAGTGGTTTATCAGGATCACCCTCTTCGAAACTCACCTGAACTTCTTGGCCGATGCGCGGTAATCGGACTACACCATAGCCATTACCGGCCCAATCATGCATGACACGGATCCAACAGCTGGTTTGCTCATTGTGCTTACCCTCTCTGTCCCAATGGAATTGCACTTTGATTCGGCCCAAGGCATCGGTATAAATTTCTTCCCCTGCAGGGCCCGTAACAGTGGCTGTCTGAATGCCATGTAGCCTTGGTTTCTCTGGGAAGATAGCTGACCGCCACGGCGTATCCCATGGCACTGCGTGGAAGTGAACATCACAGCGCGATTGACCACTGCTGACCTCCTCCAACACTTGAGGTTGCTCACCAGATAAAACAACTTCGGTTAATAGCCAGCGCGTGTTCGCTGCGTGACAAGCATGTCCGGTTACGGGTAGCAGATGCCCAACCCGCAACTGTGACAAATTGCCCCTGCCTTCCGCAGTGACGAGTTGCGTTTGTAACGATTCCAAGTGACGTTGTGCTGTTTGCTGTGCGGTGGTTTGGCTCACCTCACTGCTGCAGAAGTGGTAATGAGATAACTCGTTAGGCTCTTGCTTACTACCCTTATCCGTTTCTTTATTTGTCGTCTTCTTGGCGATTGTGGGAGTTGCAGAATGTTGCGCATTGGTCAATGTCAGTGGTTTTTGCTGGTTAAAATAACGCCGCTCTACCACCGAAGGCACAATACGGTGCCGCATTAGAAAAGATTGCAGCGTATCAGCCTCCGCGGTCTGACCTGTACCAGGTTTATAGATGACAGCAGCCAAGTCGGTTGACCAGCCAGACGGATGATCTGCAAACACCAACTGACTGTTTTTTTCATCATGGGAAAAGTGATAGTGCATTCCCTCTTCGCCCAGCAGACGAGTAATAAATTGCAGGTCACTTTCTGCATATTGCACACAGTAGTCGCGGGTAGGATAAGTCGCGCTTAATTTCCACACGATCTGATCTGTGGGAATCTGCTGCTCTTGCAAGAGTTGTTTGATGATTTGTGGCGCACTTTTTTGCTGAAAAATCCGCTGATTTTGCCCTAACGCCAACCATGACAATGCTGGCCGCATAATCAATTGATATTGAGAGAGACGCTTGCCTTGTGCCTGTCGACAAAACTGCCACACCTGACCGTGATAGTAACTTTTGCCTGCACTACCGATTAACGTGAATGTTGCCGATGAACCAAGCATCGTCTCTGGTGAGATATTCGCAACGTCACTCACCATGGTGATGTTAAGTTCCCACGGTACATTTAAGGCTTCCTGCCCCGAAAAGCGCAATACCTGCACAGACTCGTGACACTCAGCAAGTTCGAGTAGAAAACGCGGCTCATTGGCACTAAACAGGGAACAGCCAAGGCTCGATAGTGCCTCGCTCAGGCTATCTAAAACTGACATAGTGCTCTCTTCCTTATTTAATATTTATTAGAACCAATAATGACTCAAATCAGCGACAGATAGCCGTGACAACACTTGCTGCAACACCGTCAGATTTGTACTGCGCTCTCGTGACTGCCATTTCAAACCTTGTAGCAAGACTTTATCGAGCGGATGACGACGGCCAAATATCGGTGCAATCGCATCATTCCGTGCAGCGGCTTCATCGGTCGAATCTTTAAATGGGTGCTCGCCACTAAATAAGCGATACAACACACAACAAACAGAGAAAAGATCACTACTAATGGTCGCTGGCTGTTCATTGAATAATTCAGGGGCGGCATAACGGCAGCTGCACGCTCGGATCATGTCATTGCGAGTTGTCGATGGCTGATAAAGCCAACGACTGATGCCAAAATCGAATAGAGTCAGATGATTGTCCGGCGATACTTGAAAATTGGCGGGTTTAATATCCGCATGCACGACCCCTCGGTCATGACAATGCAAAACTGCATCCACCAACTGCCGAGCCAGTTTCAGCGCGATATCGGCTGGCAACACCTGTTGATAAAGTAACTGTTCTAGCGACAAACCATCCAACCATTCCATCACCAGAAACGCTTTTTGTTGTTGGCGACAAACATCAAACTGACGCACAGCAATGATATTGGGATGTTTCAGGTGTATCGTATTTTGATATTCCATGAGCAGCCGTTGTTCCGCTTGTGGGTGATCAATCAAGTCATTGCTGCACATCTTTACAGCAACAATATCGTCTATCGCACCAAGTGCACTCAGCAGCGTGTCATGGGCCCGATATACCACGCCCATGCCCCCCACCCCCGCGATATTACGCAGTGCGTAGCGCATTTGCAGACATGGATATTCGGTGGATAGTCCCCTTGAAACAGGCGAAAGACTCAGATCGTTATGCAGCGCCACATTCATGCTAAATCGCCTATTTTGGTGCGGTTATCGTTAGTTATGCCGCACAACCACTGCGGTAATGTTGTCGCTGGCAGCACTTGCCAACGCGTGTTGCATTAAGGTTTTAACGGCTTTTTCAGGCACTAATGAGCATTAAACTTTTGATGAGCACATCGGTGGTCACTTCACGATAAAGCCCATCGCTGCACAACAGCAACATGTCATCGGCATAAAGCTCAAACTCGGCACTTGCCAGCAGCAGATCGGGGCTAGCACCAATGGCTCGAGTGATGACATTGTTCTGGGGGTGCTGCTTAGCCTCGTCGGGCGTGATACGTTTTGCATTCACCCACTGCTGCACGAGACTGTGATCTTCGCTGATTTGATAGAGCACGCCACGCCGTAATAAATAACAGCGGCTGTCGCCGACCCAAAGGCAACTGGCGCGACCTGATTGGGCAATCAACACCATTGCCGTCGACCCGAGCATCTGCCGCGGAGCCGTGAGTGTTCGCTCACAACTCAGGTGAAAATTAACCGCTTGCAGTGCGCGGGCGGCCTGCTCTAAGCGTGACTCAAGCTCATCTTCCACTGAGATACCCAGTAATGATTCAGCCACCAGCTGACTGGCGAGACTCCCCTGCTGGTGCCCACCCATGCCATCAGCGACAGCCCATAAACCGTGGATGCCATCGATGAGATAGGTGTCTTCATTCTCGGGGCGCACGTGCCCACGACTGGTCGCCGCTGCCGACGACCAGTGTTTACCTGAGCTACATCGCAACATGATCCGCTCACAGGTTTTCAGATAGGTCAAAACCAGCCAGCAACCGACGTTGCAACGGGTTTGGCGTATGACTACCGGAGAACAGGTATTGCGCTTGAATACCCTGATGGTTAATCAGCACCTCTAATTGATCGTCGCCACCATGTGGTCGCACTTCACAGTGATCTAACAGCCGGAAGAGTGACCAAGGGCCGCTTTGTTTAAGCTGTAAGGTCTCCCGGCCATTCAGATCTTGCAACGAGATACTGGCAATACTACTGCCTTGCGACATCGGCCAGCTCAGATCGATCGGCACAATCGGCCCATGTTGATAGACCAGTGACTGGCCGGAATAGACAAACTCCGCCTTCAACACACTCGGATCAAGCTCCAGCGGTTGTACTTTGAATGACACCGCAGCCTGCCCGCTTGCATCGGCAAAGAACGCTTTTTGAATTTGCACCGCATGCTGAAATTGCTGCAGCGCGCGACGACTGAGCCGGATTCCCTGACCATCAATGGAACGGGATAACAGCTCACCGCCTTTGACAATAAAGAATGGTTTCAGTGGGCCCGCGATAAACTGATCTAACACACCGCCCTTTTTGAAAAACTCATTAAAATCACCAAGCGTGACGTCTTTTTCAGCATCGGCAAACGGATAACGCCCCTGAATGGTGTTTTGATAAACCGACACCACATCGGTTCGGTATTGCGACTGAACATAATCAGCTGCTTTATCTAACGTCAGACGCCAAGTCTGATCACTGATATCCATAAACCATGTGCGCATCGGGCTCCGGTAATCGCTCTGCCGCAATCCGGATCTGCGTCAGCTCATCAGGCCGGCCAGACATGCGGTTACTCGCCATCTGATACGCGGCCGACTCTTGATCTGGCGCATGCGCCAGCCCTGTCAACATGGCTTGCAGCGTGTTCAATGCCGTTAACGCATCTTGCATTGCCGGGGTAGGCGTGCCGTTTTCCTGCAACAGTTGCTGGTAGACGGCAAATTTTAGCGCTACGGCTTGTTTCGGCCCTTGCGCCTGTGCTTTTGCTAAGGTGGAACTGGCTTTTCCCACCACCGCTTTCGCAAGTTGCCCTTTGCCGGTTTTCTTTAATACCGCCACTTCTGCATCATCCGTCACCGATTCCGGCAGTGCAAAGAGGGTGTTATCGCGGATCAACGCCAGCATGCGCTGCATAGGCTGGTTATTATTCAGGTTGCTCAACATGTTGCTGGCATCGGCCAAATCGCTCATACCTTTGAGCTGTAACTGACTGACCGCCTCACTCCAATAGCTGATGTAATCCTGAAAGTAGAGGTTCTCAACATCGGCATACACCTTCTGAAACTCTTGTTCGCTCATGTCGCCAGATGTGCCCAACACCCAGTTATCCTGCACAATCGTTTTGATGAGCGACAAGCCTTTACGTAGGAAGACATCCTGATAACCACGCTGGGTGTATAACCCCGGAATGTTATAATCGCCGCCAATAAAACTGCGATATTGCAGACCCTGCACATCATCGAAATGTACTGCAGGCAAAGTCACGGCTAACGGATCTTCTTTGATCATGCGATAAACCAAGCGTGCCGGCGGCTCTTGTTTCAGCAGATGTTGAGTGTCTTCCACTAGCTGATAATCAATCTCGACGGGAGAAAAACCAATGCTCAGTAATTTGTCGAAATGATCAAGCAAACTGTTTTGTAACGAAGCCTTGACCACTATAAAGATCAGCCCATGACAAGCTGATCCAGCGGCGCAAATAGTCATTATCTAAATGCGAGTGGTCGTGCAGCATAAGATAAGCCCGCAGCGCATTGAGCTGATAGTCGCGATCGTCGGTATTCGCGCGTAACTGCTCTTCCAGCAGCTGCTTGATTTTTGGCAACATTAACTGACGTAATTGCTGCTCATAGGCCGTTTCAACGACGGGATTGATACGATTGCCCTGATGTAGACTGAGTTTATATAACCAATCAGCACGGCGGCTTTGTGGGTAAACTTCCGTGGCTTGACGAAGGGCACGCAGCACCGGTAACACAGCAGAGGCATCAGAAATCGGTGGGACTTTCTGCTGCTCATTATCAACCTTGCTATACAGATCGCGCAGGTTCTGTTGCCGACTGCTGTTGTCATAGAACACCCGCATCCACGTTGAACCGATGCCCAGCACCACCACAAAGGCACACAGGCAGGCAAAACGATTGCTCCAGCGACGACCGCGATCATAACGTGTATCGACCGTCGCCAAATCACCTTCGTTAAACACCACTTCTTCCAACACGCGGCGGATAAAGAAACCACGATTTTGCGAGGCCATCGGTAACAACTCTCGCTGTAACCCCAAATTGCGACCAATGCGAACCGTCGTTTCAGCTAATTGCTGACTGGCTTCCACATGCGGCGCACTGGTGAGATAGATACCACGCAGACGGGTTGGCAGGTGATAACGATTACGGCCAAACGCCAGCTCGACAAATAACGTCAGTGGTTCCACGATAGCGGCAAACTGCAGCGGGAAACGAATGATATCGCCACGGCGCTTAATATCGCGTTCGTTATGAATGCGCGATAACACCATGTCATTAATGCGTCGGATCAGTTCTTCAAACTCGGTGCGTAATGTCGCGGCTTGCGTACCATCAGTACCCTCTTTAAACGTGATGCCAACGATCTGTTCGCGATCGTCTTTACTGAGTTGATCAAAAAAGGGTTGGAAACCTTCGAGATAGTCACCTTTGCTCAGTAACAGATAGACTGGTATATCAGCACACAGCTGAGATTGGATCTGCTGGATTCTCGCTCGCACCGTGCGGGCATACTGCTCTAAGGCATTTTCACTTTGATTCAGCAGTTGAGTGACATCGAGTGTAAACACAATGCCATTCAAGGGCCGACGACGACGCTTTTGATACAGCATTTGCAAGAATTGTGGCCAAACACGGGCTGCAACAGAGTGTTCTTCCTGCAACATATAACGGCCACTGACATCAATAACGACAGCCTGATTGGCAAAATACCAGTCACATGATTGCGTGTGGCCTATGTCACGCGTTATGCGTTCATCGCATTTATTCAACGGAAAATCGATCCCGGCATTTTCCAGCAAGGCTGTTTTGCCACTGCCCTGATCGCCCATGAGCAAATACCACGGCAACTCATAGCGTGATGCACGACGTCGGCCATAGAAACTCGAATGTTTGACGATCGACAGTGCCTTGTTGAGCCGCTCTTTTAACAAGTGCAATTCATCGTCAGTCTGTTCATCGTTGATCAATTCGCCCTGTAGTTGCTCGGCATTAAGCGTGCGACGACGGCGAGTTTTCCGTAATACCGGCATCACCATCAACGCCAGCAACCAGCCAAACAGCAACAACACGATCACCAAAATTCGTGTTTCCAATGCCGACAAAACAGAATGCCCTGCGATGGCAATCAGTGGACCGACCCAAAATACCAACGCGCAACCCAATAAAGTGAGTAATAGTGTCCAGCACCATGTTTGCTTGAGTTGATGCACGCACCAACGGTAAAAATTTTTCATCGTGCACTGTGCCCCTGTTCCTGACCCACCATCTGATACAGCTGCATGATGGTTTGTGTCTGATGCTCTAACACGTAGTTAAATCCGCTGTAGACCAAACCAAGGCAACACAGTGCCATGAGCACAATCAGCCACAGCGGTATATGCCAAGGCAGTCGTTGCACGCGAGGCGTTGTTTGTTGCCAGTTGATGGCGAGATCTTGCGGATGTTCACCACGGATCAGCCGAATTTGGCGATAGACACTGTTGCGGATCGCCTCTAACTCGGCCAAGCCGCGCTGCAATACACGATATTTCCCTTCATAACCCAGGCTCAGACAGACATAGATCAGTTCTAAGATGTTGATATGTTTGGTTGGATTCCGAGATAGCTTGTCCAGCAGTTGGAACAGTTTTTCCCCGCCACTGGCCTCATTGTGGAAGATGATCAGCAGGCTATTTTTGGTCCACTCCAACTTACTGCTCCACGGTTTAGTGGTAATCGCTTCATCTAATGCTGTGCACAACACATAACGAGAGGCGATGATTTCCGTGCTGTCACAACCTTGCGATTGCGCCATAAACTCAAACTCTTTGATGCGCGTGACCAGCTCCTCTTTTAACTCAGCGGGGGCTGCGTAGGTTTCCGCAGAGATGTCAGTAATCGCCTGGAACAGTGGTGTCGCTGCCGTCAGCAAGACATTACTACCAATGTTCAATACCTTTTCATGACGCAAACGGGCAGCGTAAACCATACGCTCATCCAAGTGCTGATAGCGTGCAGCCGTGCTGGCTTTGGTCTGAGGCAATGGCACAATGATCTCTTCGTCATCTGTCGCCTGATGCCCCAAAAAATACCGTATGTTCTGTATTTGCTCTCGCCATGTCAGCTATTCCTTATCGCCCAGAGATTCAGTTGCAGCTCGGAAAAATCACCCGCGACATGCAGGGCAAAACCTCCCGAACTTTCCAGCTGCGCGCGCATGCTGCTCTCCAGTTCCAGCGAGAAATACAACTGACGGGCGTGGAAAGGGAGCTGACGCGGCGCCGCTGAAAGCGGACGTAATGTGATACCGGGTAAATGCAGATTGACCATCTGGCGGATCTGCTCCACCGGGCCAATTTTCAGTTGTGCGGGTAATTTGGCTCGCAGCTGTTCTGGCTCACCATCCGCCTGCGCAGTGAGCACAAATTGGGCCTGTTCCAGTAACGATTTATCTTGCAGTGGCGAGACCAGAATACCGTATTTACGCGTCTGCAATGGCAACTCAACGGCATGTTGCTCGATGACCTGACTTAAATGCTGACGCAACTCATTCATCACGCGGGCAAAACAGGTATGTTGTTCGCGGTGGCTGTAAATGAGATCAGGCAAAGGGCGGCGACTGTCACCATTAAATGAGGCTAACTCACTGTGCAACGCCACCATTTCCATAAACACCCGCTCTGGATGCACTTGTTTTAACTGCAACAGATGACGCAGGCGCGTTTCATTGCGATTGATTGCCGCCAGCATCAGGAAATCGCCGACTTCCGATGTGCCGAAACGGCCACTGTTTCGAATTCGCCCCGCTAGGGTATCGCCGCGATGGGCCAGCAAATTGACCAACTCACGTAAATAACTTTGGAATTGCTGACATTCTCCAAAATGCAGAAAACTGGGTTGGAATTGCTCATCCAGTGTGACGACACCATCCGTACTGACATCAGAGATGCGACACAGCGGCATTTTTATCCAATTTGCAGCGTCCAGCAGGCCCTGACTGCTACCCGATTGCTCGATTAACAGCCGGAAATCGTGGCGGCAACAAAGCACCGCACAGCTGTTCCGTTCACCATAATTGGTGTCATAAGCCAGTTTTTCAAAACTCACATAAGGGGTAATGACCTGATGCTCTTCCGCTAAACGGTTTTCCACTGAATTGCCCGTTACCAGCGGTAGAGCAAGATAGACCATTGCATCGTAGCAATCGGGGTTAATGCTGACAGCTGGGTGATCATCTTCACCAAGATGGAATAATGCGCCATCGGGTAACACCCCCGCTGCATGAGAAACCACTATCTTGCCCATCATCAAACACTGTTTGTCGATCTCAACCGAGAAGAAACCCCAATTGCAGGGAGCAACGGTTTGTAATAGTGCATTGAATTTTTGCTGATAATAGCGATCTTGCTGTTGCAGATGCTGCGGGCGTAACAGCATCCCTTCGCGCCAGACGATTTTATCCATTTTTATCCCGTATTATTATGTTATTCAGTGATATCTAAATTGAACGATGGCTTAGTGCTGATCGTGCTAGTTTGTGCTTGCGCGACAGAATTAGCGCCTGCCTCTGTGGCCGCATTTGCGTTAGGCAGTATGCTGGTTTCCTGCTGGGCCTGGCTGGCATTAATCGTTACGTCACTTTCGTTTTTATCGTTGTATTTCGCCGCATTCAAAGGTCGGATTGCATCTTTAGTTAATGCCAGACGGATATCGGAAAAATCCTCTTTTTGCGGTTGGATCACGTAGCGCCAAATGGCTTTATCGAGCGCGCGATATTCTGCCAACACGCCAATAAAACGCGATTCGGGATGCAGACGGAGTTTGAATTTTTTGATCTCGCCGGGCCGCACTGGCATCACCTCTTCGGCGATATAATCGGGCCCGAGCGTACTTTTGGTATTCGCCGATAACGCAAAATAATCTGCATTTTCAAATGCCGTATGCGATTTCAACTCAACTAATTTGATCACCATCGGTGATGGACGATTGGTTAAATCCGGGTTCAAATCGGCCGACGCGGTGAGTGTCAGATCCAGTAATGTCGGGTCTGGCGTACTACTGCACGCGGTTAATATCAGGCCGCATAGGGCTATAAATAGGTCTCTTTTCATGCTGTTCACCGTGCATCAAATTCTGACCAAGCCGCATTGATGTATTGCGCTTGCTCTTCATAGACCCGAGCGTAATCATGAGTAAACTGACTATGTCGCCACTCTTGATCAGCTGCCATTTTCTGGTGATGCAATTGATATTGCTGCCAATAATAGGCTTGTTTATTGCCCCATTTGTTGGGTTGACCAGAGGTCTCGAAGCGGTAGATCAATTGAGTCGGCGAGAACTGCTCAAAAGCTGAATCCAGCGACGTTCGGCTGGCTGCAAAACTCGCCACTTGATGTGCTTGCAGATCTTTCAGCGCCTGACGAATGGCCTGTGGCCCCGCTAAATATCCGCTTTGCGCAAGCAGTAGGTTATCCAGTGTCTGTGCGTAATTACCTGATAGTTTTAATGGGTTATTACCACTTTCCTGCAGCATGGTGTTACCTAAGCGCAGTTTGTTTTTTATCTCAGCACGGGTTCGTAATACCTGCTGTAGACCTTGAATGCTCTGTTTGGCAAGCGCCCCCAAATTTTGTATGGCGAGCTCTGTTTCTGCAGGGGTTAACTTGTTGAAATCAAAATCGAGCGCCTGACCTAACAACATCAATAGATGTGATGAATCAGCGTTTACTTCAACGTTAGTATGGGCTGTTGTTAACGATTTTGGGGCTGTTTTCACCGGCACAGGACGCAATGGCACCGGGTCAGTAATCGCCAGCTCAGTCAGAAAATCAGGCGATTGATCGGTTGTGTCAGCAACTAATGTAGGCGATTGAAATGGTTCATTAAGATCATACAATGATTCGTCAAAGGCCATGCGCTCATCATCTGAAGCTGAGAATGAGGCTAAAAACTGCTCGTCGTTGTGCGGTGATTCCAGCAATGAAATCGGATCAACATCCAAAAATTCATCGTCAGGGATCAACCCCGATATGCTCGCCGACTCGCCAAAATGCTGATGGGTAAACTGCTCAGCATCTTGAATAATCCGCGCCTTAAAAATGAAATTGCCCATCCGAAAACTGTCGCCGTGCGCAATCGGATAATCTTCATTTTTCTGTAAACGGGCATTTTTACCGGCATCGAAAGTGCCATTGGTGCTGCGATCCGTCAGATAATAAACACCATTGTCATAACTCACTTCGGCATGCACACCAGAGATATGGCGACTGCGATCGGTCAGCGTCCATGTCGCGGTTTCGCCGCGACCAATCGTGCCACCGGCATCCCGAAAGGTGACGGAACTTTTTAGCGACGATGAAAGCTGCTCTTTACTCACTAAATCGAAAATAAGTGGCATGATCACTCCTGCTCATTTGATGTGTTTTGGGCGTTGGTTTGTTGATTCGGTGCAGTGTCACCTATATACCGATAGCCCTCTTTCTTGCTGCAGGCAGTGAGCAGCAAACTTGCCAGACAGAAAGCAATTACCAGACGCATCATGTTCTCCAGTCTCGGGAATTAATGTTGTGCTTACTGAGTTTGTACAGCAGAGTTCGGCGGGCAACGCCCAATGCCATTGCGGTATTTTGCTGATTACCACGGTGTGTTTTTAAGCTCTCAATCAGCACTTGCCGCTCATATCGATCGACCAGCTTTTTGAGTACACCCCGATCATGAGAGCTATCACCAGCAGCAGACGGGGCGGGTAAGTTTGGGAAATGGTGCAGCTCCAACAGATCGGTATCATCGGCCAGCAAAATGGCGCGCTCAACCATGCTTTTCAGTTCACGCACGTTACCGGGAAAGTCATAACGCTGTAATGCCTGCTCAACCGCCACTGAGAGCTGCATACCAGGCCGCCGATCACGCCGCGCAATTTCCTGAATAAACACATTGGCCAGTTTAAGAATATCGCCTTCTCTTGCCTGCAGGGGTGGTAACTCAATCGGGAAATGTGCCAAGCGATAATAGAGATCGCTGCGAAACTCCCCCGACGCCACCATTTCTTCCAGATTGCGATGCGTGGCGGCAATCACTCTGACGTTGATTTTGTGATATTGCGTATCACCAAGCGGACGCACCTCTTGCTCTTGCAAGACACGCAATAATTTTGCCTGTAACAGCAGCGGTAAATCGCCGATCTCATCCAAAAACAGGATGCCGTTATTCGCGGCATCAAACATTCCTAAGTGATGGCGATCAGCTCCCGTGAAAGCCCCTTTCTTGTAGCCAAACAGTTCACTTTCCAGCAATCCATCCGGCAGGCTGGCGCAGTTTTGCACCACAAAAGGTTGCGTGCGCCGGTGACCATATTCATGAATCGCGCGTGCCACTAACTCTTTTCCGGTGCCGGTTTCACCCGTCAGCAGAATATTCGCCTCACTGTGTAACACCTTGGAAATCAAGCGATAGACTTGTTTCATCAACGGGCAGCTGCCAATTAAGGCATACGGGTTATCCGGCTCTTGCCGTGCTACGGCGTTATTATTAGTCATGGTTTTTATCCGATATTCAGTTCAAAATTACCTTGTGCATCTTGAGTCACATGAATAGATTGCAACGTTTCTTGTTGGGTCAATGCCAGCAAAATGCGGTCAGCGATCGCCGGCAACAGATAGTTATTCACCAGAAAATCGATATTGCGGGCCCCGCTATCAACACGGGTGCAGTTCTCGGCAATGGCGCTGATCACTGCGGCGTCAAACGTCAATGCAATACCGCGCGGCGCAATACGTTGCGTGAGTTGTTGCAAACGAACTTCGACCAGCTCTCGCATGATCGCGCTATCGATCGGCAGATAAGGAATGATGCTCATGCGCGCCAGTAATGCCGGTTTGAAATGCTTCGCCAGCAATGGGCGGATCGCTTCGGTGATAGCCTCGGTCGAGCAGACCGGCTCCGTCGCTGCCAGTTGATTTATCTGTGTGGCAGCCAGATTGGTGGTCATAAAAATCAGTGTGTTGCGGAAATTAATCGCCCGGCCCTCGCCATCATTGGCAACGCCTTTATCAAACACCTGATAGAACAGATTCATGATATCTGGGTCTGCTTTTTCCACTTCATCCAGCAAAATGACTGAATACGGGCGTTGTCGCACCGCTTCCGTGAGCACACCGCCCTCGCCATAGCCGACATAACCAGGTGGTGCACCAATTAAGCGGGAAAGCGCGTGTTTCTCCTGAAACTCCGACATATTGATGGTGGTCAGGAAACGTTCACCGCCGTATAACAATTCGGCCACTGCCAATGCGGTTTCCGTCTTGCCCACCCCGCTCGGCCCCGCCAGCAGGAAGACGCCTGTCGGCGCTTGCGGGTTACCCAATCCCGCGGCAGTTGCTTTCACAGCGCGTTCAATCAAAGCAATCGCCTGATCCTGACCTCGGATCCGGCCCTGCAGACGCGCTGCAAATTCCGTGACTTGCGTTGATGGCGTTTCAATCAGATTCACCAGCGGAATACCCGTCCAACTGGCGATGATGTCGGCGACAACATGCGGTGTAACTTCGTGATGAATGAGTACCCCATGAGATTGTTGATGCGCCAACAAGGCCGCTGATGTGGCATCCGACGATGAGTGATGGTCTGCCACACTGCGGCTGGCAATCAGTTGTGCAACCAACGCAATTTGCTGTTGCCAGTGCGCGGTTAATATCGCCTCTTCCTGCTTCAGCTCTGGAATTTGTGCTTTCAATTCACTGATGAGTTGATTGTCTACCGGTAAACCGTGCTGCTGATCGCGCAGTAATGCAGTGAGTTGACGCTGTTGCTCTGCTAGCTGTGTTGCCAAAATTTGCAAGCCAATCGGCATTGCATGCTGGCTGTTTTTCACACGGGCACAAGCAGTATCCAGCAAATCGATCGCTTTATCCGGCAACTGACGGCCCGACAGATAACGTGCAGATAGCGTTGCTGCAGCAACCACCGCATCATCGCGTAAATAGACAGCATGTGTGCTCTCGTAGCGTGATACCAAACCGCGCAAGATAGTGGTCGCTTGTACCACCGTTGGTTCCAACACTTGGATCGGCTGAAAACGACGCGCCAGAGCCGGATCTTTTTCAAAATATTTTTTGTACTCCGACCACGTCGTCGCCGCCAATGTACGTAACGCTCCACGCGCCAACGCTGGTTTCAACAAGTTTGCCGCATCACTGCCGCCCACCGGCCCACCTGCACCAATCAGGGTATGTGCTTCATCGATAAACAGCACGATCGGCTTAACTGAAGCCTGTACCGCATCAATCACGGCTTTCAAGCGCCGTTCAAATTCACCTTTGACACTGGCACCAGCCTGCAACAGCCCCATGTCCAGCTCCAACAACTCAATGTCGGCCAATGCCGGAGGTACAAGCCCCGCTACAATTTGCTGTGCTAACCCTTCCACTACCGCTGTTTTGCCGACGCCCGCTTCTCCGACTAAAATCGGGTTGTTTTTACGGCGACGGGAAAGAATATCAATCGTTTGGCGGATCTCTTCATCACGACACAGCACGGGGTCTAGCTGACCATCACGGGCCTGTTGAGTATAATTTTTGGTGAATTGCTGTAAGACGGTTTGTTCATGCTCGGCCGGTTGCTGGCTCTTCGCCGTGGCCAGCAGACCATCCATCAACGCCATTAAGCGATCGCGGGGAATGTCGGAGAAAAACTGGCCGTAACAGGTACGACCATACTTTTCTGGATGATCCAAAATCGCCAGCAACAGCGCCAAGCTGGAAATCGTTGGCGCTTGCAGCTGTAATTTAGCCACCAATAACGCCTCTTCCAGCCAACTCACCAGCAAAACCGAAAATACCGGATTGCGGCTCTCAGTTACCTGACGACTGACGGAAGTAAGTAACGCTGTTCGCAACGTCTCTGCGTTCAACGAAAATTGCAGTAATGCCTGATTTAAAAAACTGGTCGGCTTATCTAATAGCGCTAACAGATAATCCTCGACCAGAATCTCGCAACCCGCCCGTGCGACACAATGATTGGCCGCAATTTCAAGTGCCTGTTTCTCTTCCAAATCCAGTGTTTGGATCAGTTCGTCTAATTTAATGGTTATCATTTATCCGTTCTCTTATTACCCGCGACCGTGATCGTGCCGTCGCCAGCTTGATGACCGAGCCATGACGTCCAGCCCAAGCGGCATTTATTGTTATGAGCAAGCTGTAGTGGTTGTGATGATCGATCTGGCATCGACAAACTGATGTCATAGGCCAGCGGTTCCCGCAGAATAAAACCAACCAGCTCACGCAATACCGAGTAACCGGCACCGATCGGCAAAAAGTAGTGGAAGGTATCCCAATCCAGCTGGCGGATATGAATACGAAAGGTCGTTCGGCGGTCACGGATCGTCTCGCCCAACACCAGATTGTGACTGAGCCGATGATTTGCCAGTCCCAGCCGATTACGCTGTTCTGGCGGAATGGTGACGCTGCGAATCACACACTGTTCAATGAAAAGATCTTTGTGATTGAAGTAATAACGCAGCACTGCTTCCAGCACCGCCGCAGATTGCACTTTGATACTCAGCAACCCCAGATAAGGCAGTAAGCGCGCCCACTCAATGTGACTTTTCGATCGCAGTTGTGGATACCCCAACCCAATCAGCGCAAACATGCGGGCAGAAAACAGATCGTTCGCCGCCGCCTCAAATTGCAGGTAGTAGCGATATTTCTTCCAGATGGGATACAGCAATGCCTGCAAGCGCTGATTAAACATATCAATAAAATCACGGGCGACTCGCCCTTGCGCATCGTCACACGCCACCGGCTCACAGTAATGCGCGGGAAGTGGCGAACCGGCACCAAACAGATTCAGACTGTTAATGACCAAGATCGCCCTGACCAACTTCTGCTCCAAATAGAAATGCGCCGCTTCAATATCACTTTTTGGAAACGCCAACGACGGGTTACCCGTAAAGGTGATCAGCGCATACGCGCGTTCTTCATCGATCTGATTAACCTGTGCTAGCCATTTGCAGCACAAATCAATTGCCTGAAACAAGTTGTAACTGCTGACCGAACCGTTAAAAGGCCCGCGCATCAGTTCAGAACTTGCTGACCCATACGTGGTGCCCATGTATACGTTGCTCCATCACTGCTAGTGACTACTAATTGATGAAAGGTGTTTAAACTGGAAAAACTGCAGAAAAATTCATTCAGAATCGAGGCGAACAGGAACATGTCGCCTTCACATAAAAAATGTGCCGCATCAATTGCTATCGTGGTGCACATGCCCCGCACAGGGAGCCCTTGCCAGATCTTGTCGTGTGCTTGCTGAGTTATCTGCTGAATGCCTTCCAGCATTTTTCGAGTGCGGCGGGCTTGTTTATCATCATAAAAGCCAGGGAAATCGTAGGTTGCTAGCACGACCCGCAAGGCCTGCACATCAGCCAGCGACTGATAATTCAATGACATATTCGAGATGATCCGCCACAGCGTGTCGCCAGAAATTGGGGGAGGATACGTTGACGATAATGGCGTTATATTGCGGAAAACGGCGTATTGCGGCATACCATCGGCAGCAATCGCGATATCACCCTCTTTGATGTATTGCGACAGCGTGTGATCACAACAGGTCATCTCAACCGAGATAGTTTCCGCCTGCTGCCGGTCCACCTGTTGATTGGTAAAACTGAGCCACGTTTCGGTGCCATGATGATTAATACCCGGCTTATAGCGCACACGGAAACAAGCACTGTTGCCTACATCCCCTTGTTGACGGAAACTTTCAAACTGACTAAATTCCCGCATCCCAACATCGCCAGGCGTCCAGCCGGTCACCGCATCAATAGACAAAATGCTACCGCTGTCGAGCCCGTTGTCTGCCGGTATCACCTGATATTCGGTCTGCCGCTGGTCATAACGGATCGGCACAGCATGCGATTTGAAAACATTACTGATCGGCGAACAATAAAGCCTTACATGCTCTTTTTTCGGTTGAAAACGCAACATGGGTGAGCGTGACAACTCAAATTGCAACGACAAGCGATGCGCCTGTTGTCGATATTGGCTGTGCTGTAAAACAGCAAACCCACCCACATCAACAAACAGGAATTTTTGCGGAAAACAGAAATACTCCTGCAGTAACAAATAACCATCAAAACAGTTCAGCGGATAATCTTGTAGCCGCTCTTCCTTTTGGAAACCCACCGGTTTGATGTGTGCGCGATCGAGCGAGAACTGTTCTAACACCTGCCCTTGTTCATCTTTTAACACCAGCACAGCCCGCGCCGTTAACTGCAACAAACTGAAATAGAGCGAGCTGGTGATCGCATGTTCACCCGCAAAATGTAACCGTAAGGTGGAAAGTGCGACATCGGCCATCGCCACATGCGTGAGCGGCGTTAGATCTATTTGTAAAACGCCCGCATCACCTTGCGGATAGTAATTCACATCGGCAATCTGTAGCGGCTGTAATTCAGTTTCATAGCAAGTCTGAAATTGACCGCTGACCGCATGACCTGCTGCTTTCGAGCGCATTTGCGCTTTTTTCGGGATCACTGGCACGCGGTTCGCTTGATGAACCGGCTTAAATTCCACCATCCCGAAGCTGGGAGTCGGATGCAGGTAATTTGGCCACAACAGTTGCAGCAACGAATGGCTTAACTCTGGCAATTCATCATCGATTTTTTGTCGCAACCGGCCAGCGATAAACGCAAAACCTTCAAACAGACGCTCAACATCCGGGTCGCGACCATCCTGACTCAGAAACGGCGCTAAGGCTGGATTTTTACGGGAAAAATCTTGCCCAAGCTCTTTCAGTGCCAGTAATTCACGCTGGAAATAGGGGTTAAACGACACGTTGCAACCTCAATTCAGAACGACCACACACATCAATACCCACCGAAAATGGCGCTACCAGATCATCTTTTCGCATCGTGCCCGTGATACGAAAAATTAACGCCAGTGGAGATCCCGCCTCCGCGGCATGTATCACCCTAACGTCGGTTAAGCGTGGTTCATACTGCATGATCACCCACGTCACATGCCGACGAATGCGATTAATGGAATCGTAAATACTAGCGTTGGCGTCATTTAAATCGGGTAAGCCATAGTCGGGCAGACAGAGCACACTACCTTGTCGTGACTGCAGCAGTTTGTTCAGGTGATTTAATATCGATGCAAGCAATGTCTCTTCAGTGAGTCGTGTATCGCGACCCACTGTTTCCCCATTGAGACGTTCAAACAAACTGCCGTAAGCCACGTCTATTCCTTATCCAACTTACCGACCAATGACAGCGTGAAATCCGCGCCCATAAATTTGAAATGCGGACGCACGGCGATCCCGACGCGATACCAACCCGGTTCACCATCCACATCTTCAACGGTAATTTGCGCAGCACGCAGCGGACGACGGCTGCGCACTTCGGCTGGCGGGTTCTCCTGATCGGCGATGTATTGACGCAGCCATTTGTTCAGCTCTGTTTCCAGCGTGGTACGCTCTTTCCAGGAACCGATCTGCTCGCGCTGCAAGACTTTGATGTAATGCGCCAGTCGGCAAACCACGAACATATAAGGCAACTGCGTGCTGAGTTTATAATTCAGCTCCGCTTTCTTGCCCTCTTCGCTGGTGCCAAAAAATTTCGGTTTCTGTACAGAATTCGCCGAGAAAAAAGCTGCATTATCGGAACCTTTACGCATCGTCAGCGAAATGAAGCCCTGCTCCGCCAATTGGTATTCACGGCGGTCAGACACCAACACTTCGGTGGGGATCTTGGTTTCAATTTCGCCCATACTTTCAAAGTGATGCAGAGGTAAATCATTCACCGCACCGCCAGAGCGCGGGCCAATGATGTTCGGGCACCAGCGGTATTTCGCAAAACTCTCGGTCAAGCGCGTGGCAAAAGTGTAAGCCGCATTCCCCCACAGATAATGTTCATGGGTAACAGAGACATCTTCGTTATAAACAAAGCTTTTGACTGGGTTGTCATCCGGGCTATAAGGCTGACGCAACAAGAAACGAGGCAGAGTTAAACCAACATAGCGGCTGTCTTCATTCTCACGAAAACTCTGCCATTTGGTGTATTGCGGACCATCAAAATGATCGTTTAAATCTTTGATGTTAGGTAAGCCTTCAAAACTCTCTAACCCGAAGAATTTGGGCCCAGCCGCAGAGATAAACGGAGCATGCGCCATGGCAGCAACCGCCGAAGCATATTGCAGCGTTTTGATATCGGGTGCCGAAGGGCCAAAGGCATAGTTGGTAATAATGGCCCCCACTGGCTCACCACCAAACTGACCATATTCGGCACTGTAAATGTGTTTATATAAACCTGAATGCGTGACATCGGCAGCATCTTCAAAGTCATCTAACAGATCGTCTTTCGAAACGTTCAACACTTCCAATTTCACGTTTTGATCGAAATCCGTGCGATCGACCACCAGCTTCAGTCCACGCCACGCCGACTCTAATTGCTGAAATTTTTCATGGTGTAAAACGGCGTCAACCTGACGACTTAATTTCTCGTCGATTGCAGCAATCATCTTATCGACTAACGCCTTTTTGACTGGCTCGGCTGAAGAGTTACTTTTTAATAACTCTTCAATAAACGCACTCACTCCACGCTTAGCGATGTCATAAGCCTCGTCTTGCGGCGTCAGTTTTGTTTCTGCAATGATGCGATCCAGGATATTGCCAGACGCCAACGTCACCGCTGATTGCTCTTGTAAACCCGTGTTCATGCCCTGTTTCCTTGCTTGTTATTTTGCGTTCATGCCCAACTCGGCCAGCACTTTGTCTCTGGATTCCTGATTGGTTAGCACCTCTTCTATTGCTTTGCGGAAAGAGGGCACATTGCCGAGCGGCCCTTTCAATGCCACCAATGCATCGCGTAATTCCATCAATGCTTTCATCTCTGGCACTTGCTGCACTAAACTGGCAGGGTCAAAATCTTTCATCGATTGGAACTGCAATTTAACGGCTAATTCTTCATTCGTTGTTTCATCGGTTAAGCGATTAGGAACCTGCAATTCGAGACTTAAATTGTGCTTCTCTAACACTTCATTAAAATTGTTTTTATTAATATTGATGGCTTTACGATCTTCTAGCTTTCGGTCATCTGTTTTTAATGTGTAATCGCCCATCATCATTAATTTGAGCGGCAACTCCAGCTCATCTAACCCTTCACCATTAGATGGTTTAAAGGTAACGTTAATTCGCTCTTTGGGTGCAACCGAACTCTCTTTTCCCGACATTTAATACTCCTAATTAAAACGCCATGGATATATCCAAGCGATAGAGGTTATTTTTTATTTCATTGATTTTATCTGGATGCTGCTTTGAGTTTATTTTTTCCAGACTACACTGCCATAGCTGTAATATTTCTTTGAACAGGCGCGGATCCCACTCTTTAAGCTGAAACTGACAAACAAGCTGGTAGATATCTTCTAAAATAAGAGTCGCTAAATCGTGACGCTGATATTGTTGTGCCAACTTAACTAATGCTAATTGCCAGCACACTGTTTCTCGTGTACTACCTGCGGCATTTGCCAGTATTTGTAAACCGCGCAGTTCTTGTTTTAATAATTTTCTATTTTGTCTGACATTTTCCTGTGCGGTTTTTAAAGCACTATTCCAAGGACGCTCGGACGAGTAATCGTTTATATCATCTGGTCTATCGACCATCGATTGTTGTTCTGTGGTTGACGCAAACAGCCAAGCTTCGGTTTCAGCATCCATAAACGGCGAGCCATCATCAAAGCGTAGCGCCACCAGTTCGGGAAACTTCAACAAGAATGAACTCAAATAATGCCGCACATATTCTGCCATCGCGCTATGCCCTAGTGCTTGTAGCGCCTGAGCACACCAGTAATGACCATCAAACCAAAATGGTGCTTTAGAGAGACTCATCTCCAGATCAGGAATTAATGCCGCAAACTCTTTTGCAGCTAGTCGTTGTTGATACTCCTGTAATTTATTCGCCGTTAAGGGCTTCAACGAGGTAATTTTTTGCTCATTCGCCGCCGGTGCAGCTGATATCTGCAACCACGCACAGCTGCGGGTAAGCAAATATGCGCGAGGATCAGCGAGGTCTTTCTGCAACAAATACGGAATCAACAACCGCGACTGCTCCTGCAGATAACGGGCTATTCGCACACTGTCGCTATCTTCAGTAATAGCGCTGACTGCTGGTGCCATAACAGCCAATGGATTGCCCGTAGGTACAGCTGGCATGGCGGTTAAGGCTAATTCAGGTGGTTTGTCTTGTTGTTGACGTCGCTGAATATCACGCAATTGTTGTATTTTAGAGACTAAAAATGGCGCATCTTCACCGAACTGTTTATTCAATTCAGCATCACAAGCCATTAATGCATTAATTAACTGTTCAAGTTTTTCATCACTCTGTTTTTCAAAAAAGTCATCATGATTAAAATCAATGCGATCAAACAACCAATTTAACGCAGCCAACCTAGCTCTTGGTTTTAAAGGAAAACCACAATGCCCATAGTGATTAAATAATTCACCTAATAATTCGAAAACATTAACCAGCTGAACATAACCTTCACTTTTCAATAGTGCGGCAGAATACCAGCAAGCTAGACGTAAATCTTTGCTACGATTAATTAATAATTGATAACTTAACTTCTGAACCAATTTCCAATCTGTCTGCTGGTTTTTATGAAGACTAGTTAATTTAGTTATCTCTGCCTCTATTTTTTCGAAATCAGGATCGTAGCGAATGTCTTCACCTTGCGGTAAAACATGGCCGACAACCGGTGCTATGATTGTTTTTACAATATCGGCATTTGATTGTGTCATTTTCTGTTTTATATAATTTACCGTGTGCAAAAAATGGTAGGCAAAAAATAAAACTTGCGCAATGTGAATCATTAACTTTAGAGTCAGATAAATGGCAAACCTGTTAGATGTATGGGTATTGATAATTATTTTATTATTGGAAATTTTATTTATTTAAAATTTAAACCTGTATTTAATAGCAGTTCATTATTTCAAATATCCCGATGGATTTAGATCGCATTATGTCTCTTCACCCTATGCCGAAGCGAGTTGCTCTGTGCTATGCTTTCTGCGTTTATCTACAAGGAAGCATTGAATCATGTTGCAAGTTAATGAATATTTTTCCGGTAACGTAAAATCAATCGGTTTTGATAACGCTGACCAGCGCGCGACTGTCGGTGTTATGGCGCCGGGTGAATATGAATTTGGTACTGGCGCACCAGAACTGATGGTGGTGATCCGCGGTGCCCTGACTGTGCTGCTGCCAGGTGAAACGGAATGGCAGACTTTCGCTGATGGCCAGCAGTTCAACGTGCCAGGCAACAGCAAATTCCAGCTGAAAGTCGCGGTAGACACGGCTTACCTGTGCGAATTTAAATAATCAAATCTGACTGCTGATACTGTTTTTATCACTGTATCGCTGGCGATGATTTTATAGGAACAGTTCCGTAGCGGGCTGTTTCCTATCTTAATGTTTATCCCTCTCGTTTCACTCTTTCCCGCCAGTAAAACACCGCTGTATATCGACAACACCACCTAATAAAACCCTGTGCCACCCAACTGAAGATCCTATGTAACTGGTTTAATGTTGAAAAGATTGAACAAAAAACTTGCCTTTGAAATACAGCTAACGATAATCATTCTCATCTTGCTTATGAGAATGATTTTTATTTGAGGTTGGTATGTTCTTCGTCCCATTCTTGATCATGTTCCGCGAAGGGCTGGAAGCGGCGTTGATCGTCAGCTTAATTGCCAGTTATCTGAAACGCACCAACCGTAGTCAGTGGATGCGTTCGGTTTGGGCCGGCGTCATTATCGCTTGCTTACTCTGTCTAGGCTTAGGCTGGTTTATCAATGAAACCACGGGTGAGTTTCCGCAAAAAGAGCAGGAATTATTTGAAGGTCTCGTGGCTGCCATAGCGGTCGTGGTGCTGACGTGGATGGTGTTCTGGATGCGCAAAGCATCTCATTCCATCAAAGCTCAACTGCATAACGCCGTCGATAGCGCACTGAGTTCTGGCACAAGCCAAGGCTGGGCATTAGTGCTGATGGTGTTTTTTGCCGTCGCTCGCGAAGGCTTGGAATCGGTGTTTTTCCTGCTCGCAGCCTTTCAACAAGATGTCGGTGCTCAGGCGCCTATCGGTGCGATAAGCGGATTGTTCGCGGCTGTGATTGCCGGTATGGCGATTTACTGGGGTGGTATCAAACTGCCACTGCAACAATTCTTCCGCTGGACGGCCCTTTTTATTCTGTTTGTCGCTGCCGGTCTGGCCGCAGGTACCGTGCGCGCATTACATGAAGCCGGAGTATGGAATCACTTCCAGAGCATCGCTTTTGATTTCAGTAATGTGTTATCCACGCACACCTTTCTCGGCACGTTACTGGAAAGCTTGTTCGGTTATCAGGAAACACCATCCGTCAGTGAAGTGGGCGCTTATCTACTCTATTTGATCCCGGTGCTGTGTTTGTTTTTTAGCAAACCCAAGCCATCACCCCTATCTGCATCAGCTGCCAACCCAGCTCAATAATCACCTCACAGGGAGTTATTCAATGAAATTGAAACAGACCGCATTGGTTGCCGCGCTTTTTGCCTCCGCAGTGACTACACCGACTATCGCAAAAACAGCAGCGACCGATTTAATTGGCCCGTTAGCTGAATACAAAATGTATGTGATGGACGAAGTAAAACAATATGTTGCTACCACCAAGGCGTTTACTAATGCAGTGAAAAAAGGCGATATCGCCACGGCCAAAAAGTTATATGCGCCAGCCCGCCAACACTATGAGCGTATTGAACCGGTCGCTGAGCTGTTCTCTGATCTCGATGCTTCCATGGATGCCCGTGAGGATGATTATGAACAGGGCGCCAAAGACCCGGCATTCACCGGTTTCCATCGATTAGAAAAAGCGTTGTGGGCGGATAACAGCACCCAAGGCGTTGAAAAATATGCCGACCAATTACACCAAGACACGCTGGAACTGGAAAAACGTCTGAGTAATTTAGCGTTTCCACCCAGCAAAGTCGTTGGTGGCGCGGCAGCATTAATTGAAGAGGTTGCCGCCACCAAAATCAGTGGCGAAGAAGATCGTTACAGCCGTACTGACCTTTGGGATTTCCAGGCGAACGTCGATGGTGCGCAGAAAATTGTCGACCTGCTGCGCCCGCTAATTGAAAAAGAAGATCCTTCACTGCTGAGCAAAGTCGATGGCAACCTGAAAAAAGTACACGCCACGTTAGCCAAATACCGCACCACCGGTGGTTTCGAATCGTATGAAAAACTGACCAACACTGACCGTAATGCACTGAAAGGGCCAATCACTACTTTGGCGGAAGATCTGGCGAAATTGCGTGGTGTGCTAGGGCTGAACTAAGCCGCTGAATTCTGCTTAACACCTTTGATGACAAAGACGGGATAAATCGACAGCGAAGCATTGCTTCGCTTTTCCATACCCGTGACTGGAGAAGAATAATGTTGTTCCGCATTCCACCTTCGCTACTTGTGCTGTTATTTGGCGCAGCACTGCTGCCTGGCGCCGCCTTTGCTGCTGATCTGACGAAAGTTAACGTCAGTGTTAACGATAAACAGTGCGACCCGATGACGTTAACTGTGCCAGCGGGAAAAACACAATTCACGATTAAAAATAACAGCATGCGTGCGCTGGAATGGGAAATCCTGAAAGGGGTATTCGTCGTTGAAGAACGGGAAAATATCGCGCCCGGTTTCATACAGAAAATGACGGTAGATCTGCAACCTGGCGAATATGAGGTCGCTTGTGGTTTGCTCACCAACCCTCGCGGCAAACTGATTGTGACGGGCGGTGAAAATACCGCGCCCGTTAAAGCCACCGCCAGTGATCTGATTGGCCCACTCGCGGAATATAAATTTTACGTCATGATGGAAATGGCTGAGTTTGCTAAGCAAACGGCTGAATTCACCGATGCGGTGAAAAAAGGTGACATTGAAAAAGCCAAAGCGCTGTACGCGCCAGCACGCCAACATTATGAGCAGATTGAACCGATTGCCGAGCTATTTTCCGATCTAGATGCCGCGATCGACGCCCGTGAAGATGACTACGAGCAAGGCGCAAAAGACCCGAAATTTACCGGTTATCATCGTCTGGAAAAAGCCTTGTGGGCGGATAACAGCACCCAAAATATGACGCCGTATGCCGACCAGCTGGCACAAGATGCCATGGAGCTGAAAAAACGCATTTCTGCGCTCGCCTTCCCGCCAAGCAAAGTGGTTGGTGGCGCCGCAGCGCTGATTGAAGAGGTCGCGGCCACCAAAATCAGTGGTGAAGAGGAGCGTTACAGCCGTACCGACTTGTGGGATTTCCAAGCCAATGTCGACGGCGCACAAAAAATTGTCGATCTGCTGCGCCCGCTATTGGAAAAAGTCGATGCCCCGCTGCTAACCAAGATTGATGGCAACCTGAAAGCGGTCAGCGCTATTTTAGCGAAATACCACACCGAACAGGGCTTTACCTCTTACCAACACCTGACTGATAACGATCGCAATGCGCTGAAAGGGCCGATCACCGCATTGGCGGAAGATCTGGCTAAGCTGCGCGGCACACTGGGGTTAAATTAACATGGGCTGTCCATTTAGCGCCTTATGGCAAACGGTCACCGGCAAAAGTATGAAAGCACCGCATCCGGTCACTGAACATAATACTGAGGAACTCGCCTCACCATCACGGCGCTCACTGCTGATGGGCTTAGGCGCTGCCGGCGGCGCACTCGCGCTCGGTGGTCTCGCCAGCCGGTCTGCACTGGCCGCACCAAAACCAGCCGCTATATTGCCGGGTGATGCAAAGTTACAGAAACAACCGTTTTATGGTCAGTATCAAAGAGGGATCACCACTCCCCAGCAAGCGGCGATGATGCTGGTTGCTTTTGATATTCTTGCAACCAACAAAGCAGACCTGACTCGGCTGTTTAAACTGTTGACCGAACGCTGTGTCTTTCTGATGCAAGGAGGCCAACCGGTTCAGGTGGATAACAAATTACCACCCTTAGATTCCGGCATTATGGGGACACAAATTTATCCCGATAATCTGACCATCACCGTCTCTGTCGGTAACAGCCTATTTGATGATCGATTTGGGCTGGCTGGTTTCAAGCCCAAACATCTGCAACAGATGACTAAATTCCCAAACGATTCACTCGATGCCAAATGGTGTCATGGCGACCTGCTGTTGCAGATCTGCGCCAACAGCAGTGAAACCGTGCTGCACGCGCTGCGCGATATCATCAAGCACACACCCGATCTGCTGAGCGTACGCTGGCGCCGTGATGGTTTTATCTCGGCCCATGCCGCGGCCACACAAGGTCAGGAAACCCCGATCAACCTGCTTGGTTTCAAAGACGGCACAGGCAACCCGGATACCCATCAGCAATCACTGATGAATAAAATTCTCTGGGTCAACGGCGCGCATCGCGAACCGGCCTGGGCCACACATGGCAGTTACCAAGCGATCCGCCTGATCCGCTTCCGCGTAGAATTTTGGGATCGCACGCCATTGCAGGAACAGGAAGCCATATTCGGCCGCCATCGTGATACGGGTGCCCCGCTAGGCAAGCGTAATGAACATGATGATCCTGACTACGCGTCTGACCCGGAAGGTAAGCGGATCCCGCTCGATTCGCACATCCGCTTGGCCAACCCACGCACGCCAGAGACCGAAAAGAACCTGATCTTACGTCGCGGTTACAGCTACTCCTCAGGCATCACTGGCTCTGGCCAGTTAGATATGGGCTTACTATTTGTCTGCTATCAAGCCGATTTAACGGAAGGCTTTATTGCCGTGCAGAAAAAGCTCGATGGTGAACCACTGGAGGAGTACATCAAACCATTTGGCGGTGGTTATTTCTTTACCTTGCCGGGCGTACCTTCAGCCAGTCACTACTTTGCGCAAACCTTATTAGAGGCGGTTTAACCGCCCCTTTTCTCACCTCATTCAGCGCCCATGGCGGTGATCATACTGAGTAATTCGGTCTCTTGCTGACGCCACCACGGGTACCAACCCGGCGGCGTCAGTAACTGTACCGGTTCACCAATTTGTGGCATCAACAATGGCACCTGTTGTGCGGCGGCAAGATCCATAATGCGCTCAAACGGTTCAAACCAATTATGCAGCGCCAAATCAAATGTACCATTGTGGATCGGCAGCATATAACGCCCGCCTAAATCGAGATGCGCCTGCAGCGATTGTTCCGGCAACATATGCACATCCGGCCAGCTGTGATCATAAGCCCCCGTTTCAATACAGGTGATATCAAACGGCCCGTAAGCCGCCCCTATTTGCTTAAAGCCGTCGAAATAACCGGTATCACCGCTAAAAAACAGACTGAATTGTGATGATCGGATCACCCACGAACACCACAACGAGCGATCGGTATCCAACAGACCACGGCCGGAAAAATGCCGCGCCGGTGTCGCAACTAACTGTGTATTGCCAACTTGCACCGACTGCCACCAGTCCAATTCGGTGATCGCATCCGCCGCGACACCCCATTGTTGTAATTGGCGACCAACGCCCAGCGGTACATAAAAATGCTCACAACGCGATGCCAGCAGTTGGATGCTTTGTTTATCCAGATGGTCGTAGTGGTTATGCGAAATGATGATGCCTTTCAGGGCTGGTAATTGCTCAGGGATCAGCGGTGGCTCATGAAAACGCTTCGGGCCAACCCATTGTAATGGCGATGCCCGCTTCGCAAACACTGGATCGGTTAACCAGAACTCGCCGTTGAGCTTCAATAACAAAGTAGAGTGCCCCAGCCGGTATAACGTATCGTTCGGAGAAGCCAACAACTGCGACGTGCTCAATTTGCTGATCGGTAGCGGTCGGATTGGCGCCGGAACAGCCGGACGCGCAAACAAATAACGTCCGCACAAACGCAATAACCCCAGCATAGTCATCGGTTTTGGCGCTTGATGATTGTGAAAACGGCGTTTGCGAAAGAGACTGCCTGAGGATGCTAACTCAGCAGATTCATATTTTATTGTCGATAACCCTGCACTATTTGACGAATGAGCCATGACATTCTCCTGAAAACAGGCTACTTGTAACCATCTGAATTGCAGGATAAAGCTGATTTATGACAGCCTGACGACCATTTTTCGGAAAAAATAGGAATAAAAATCACACAAATAGAAATTATTTTGTATTTTTTGCTTAAGGAATAAGCAAACGAACTTTTGAGGCTTTACGAGTAAGAGAGATCACCGTATTATACGCCCCAAGAACGGAGAGATGGCAGAGTGGTTAAATGCACCGGTCTTGAAAACCGGCAAGGGTTTGTAGCCCTTCTAGGGTTCGAATCCCTATCTCTCCGCCAAATACAAAATGAAATTAAGCCGTTGAATATCAACGGCTTTTTTCATTTCTGAAGGGTGCTAAGTCAAACCAAAAGGATTGACTGAGACAATGTACTTATTCAGAGCCCCAAATTGCACCTACTATACCCGCATTTGTTTGCCCAAAAATCTTCGTGATCGTGGTTTCCCTTTTGATTTAAAAGTCTCGTTGCTCACCAAACACCGCTCTTTCGCGTCAGAGCGCAATCTGTCTGTTGCTGCCAAACTCAAATCTTTGATCAAAAACATCACAACACAAACGCAACCGACTGACTTTCAAATCGCGGCAGATGATCTTATCAACCAGTTACGCGCCAATTTTGACGCGCCAGATCATGCTGAGCCTAAACAGGCCATTCCAATCCGAACGACCAATGCATATCAATCTGACACACCAAAAATCTCGGCCAACATAACAAACATGGTTTCATTAAAAGAGGCGTTCGCCTCTTTTGTCACATCCAAAAAGCTCTTGGAAATTCGGCCACTAACCATCTACCAGCTCGAATCTCGGATTGGCCATTTCATCAACTGGTCATCGGCAGAAAACGTTGCCGATGTCACCACCGCACATGCAATGCTGTATCGCGACGAGTTGTTAAAAACTGGCCGGAGTGCCAAAACCAATAAAGACTATCTGGCGGCTTGTTTTCAGTTTTTCAAATACTGCAAGCTAATGAACCATACCGGTATCAATCCGTTTGAAGATGTCAAAATTCAGAAAAAGCCAACTAAACGTGCGGATGAAGAGCGTGACCGTTGGTCATTAACTGAGTTACAGAAATTTTTTCACGACATCCGATTTCAGGAACAGGGGGACGAATTCCGCTGGATCTCATTGATCCAGCCATATTCCGGTATGCGCCCTGCTGAAATTTGTCAGTTACAAGTCAGCGATATTCGGGTTAAGGACAACATTCCTTATTTTTCGGTCTCTATTGATGAAGAAGGAAAATACATAAAAAACAGTAACAGTATTCGTCAGGTACCTATCCATCAGAAGCTGATTGAACTGGGATTTCTGGATTATGTCGCAAAGCGAAAAACAAACGGGACTAAACAGCTGTTCAGTTATAAACCGGAGAATATTTTTGATGACTGGTCAAAGTCGTATTGCATAAAAATTGGTAAATACCAAACGTCGATAGGTATGAAAGCGAATCAACGGCCAACCAGCTATGGTTTTCGTCATACTTTTATCGACGAGCTGAAGCAAAAAGGTGTCGATGAAATCATCGCAGCGCAAATTGTAGGTCATGTGAACCCCAGTATGACATATGGCCGTTATGGTAAACGGTTACCCTTAGCGCAACTTTCACAGGCAGTGAACATGATTAGTTATGATTTGACGCTGTGATGGAAAAGGCCAAAACTTGACATTAATTAACTATTTGATATACAAGACTTTTTTGTTGTAATCTATAATTCACTGGCGTATGCTCACCTCAAATAGAAGAGCAGCACGATAGCTGCCTAAGAAACGGTGATGATAAACAGTGAAAAAATTAATGATTATATTGATCAATATTTAAACGGACGTCCATTTGAAGTTGCACCTGCAACTTTCGTCTCGGAAAAAAGCAAAGCAAAGCAGCTGAAGAAAATCTTCAAAAACCGTTTGCTGAAAGAGATCAGACACAGCGATATTCATGAGCAGATCACTCGGCTCCATAAGCAGAACTATAAAAACAAGACGATCAATGAGTTTTTGATCATTTTGAGAGCTGTGTTTCATCGTGCGGAACTCGATGGCGTCATTGAGCGCAACCCTATGTCTGGGATCAGCAATTTTGCCGTCGACATCCCAAGCCCTGATCCGTTTACAAAAACTGAGCTGGCGCAATTACACAAAACTGACGTTGCGTGTATCAACGGTAAAAACGCATCTGAGCTGAATAGCCTGATCGGAGTGCGGATCGGCGAACTGCTGGCACTGGCATGGGAGGATGTGGATTGGGAAAGAAAAGAACTTCATATCAACCGCGCAAAAGTCCTGCAACATTATAAAGTTCCCAAAACTCCGGGTTCAATTCGTGTGGTTGAATTAAATGACCTCGCACTCAAAATACTCAGAGAACAATATGCCCTGACAGGGAAAAGACGGGCGCGAAAGATCTCAGTGTTGAAGTCTGATAACAAATCAACTGAACAACAAACACTGCACTTTATGTTTTACAACAGTAAAACCAACCAACCGTTTTTGCATGCCGCGCAATTTAACAAAGACTTTTTTACCCCATTTCTCAAACAAGCAGGCGTCAAACATCGGGGAGTCGGACAACTACGTCACACTTTTGCAAGCCAGTGCCTGACAGCTGGGATCAGCAAAGAATGGATTGCAACGCAAATGGGACATATGGGCACTCATATGATCGATCTGCACTATGGTCGTTGGATCAAAGCAGATGCGCCAGATTGTGCCCGTGCAGTGATGACTCACCTTGCGGATGTGTTCGGTGAAGCTGTTACTCCTCCTGCCAAACCATCAATATCATCCGGCGAAAGCATCTGTCCTGAATTGTTAGCATTAATGAAATCGCTCCAGTCCAGACCCGAGTTGCTGGCGTTGATCCAAGGCGTGGTCGGAGGTGCAGCATGAAATTCTGTTCATTCCCCACCTATGACGATCTTGATGTCAGCCATGACAGTGATGCTGTCATGAATGGCACTGTCAGTGCCAACGTCATCCACTCAAAAAGTGGAATGACTAAGCAACCCGCTACGCTCCCGTCACACTTTTGCTACGCAAAAGATGAACGGGATCTGCGGGCCAGAGATGGCTCTCTGAACTCTCTGTCGTTGCACCATGCAATGCCTCTCAGGAGGCTAGCATGAAGAGAACTATCCGACAGTTTCATCGACGAGTGAACTATACATCAACGCCATCAAACCGACTGAGATGTGAACATTCTCTCGCGCATTCATTACGAATTGCGCCGCCAACGGGTGTTAAAAAAACAGAGCAACAAGAATGGGATCATCAGCTTGAAACCAACAATCTGATCTGGGTCAACGGGCAATTTTCCAGACTGAATGATTGCTCGGAAGACGCGCGTCTGGAATTGCTATATCAGATTGCACCGCAGCCGAAAATTCATAATCAGAGTCACTTACAGGAACAGCAACGTCAGTATCGTTTAAAAATGAAAAAAGCCATCGAAAGTGAACGAGACAATGGCAATGTTCAGGCGGTTGAGTTTTTACAACAGATACTGACAACCAAAGGCCATGTAGCTTATTCCAAAATTGAGCAATTTTCCGGACTGCCAATGCAACGGAAAAACCAACGTATCAATATGCTGAAAACCTATCTGAATGCGCACAATCAGCTTCATAACCGACCCTGTGCGAATTCCGTGTTTCTTCAGGAAGGGATTTTGAAAATCCCTCATCAGTGGAACGTTGATTCGAAGGTAGTCAGCCTTCAGGAATACATGCGCTTTACTGAGCTGTTTCTGAAAGCCCATTTTCCTGAATATCCGATCCTAGCGATTATCGGGCACGATGATGAACGCTCATCGGAGCAGCAGACAGGACAACATCCTCATTATTTTCTATCCGGCAGAAATCAGGAAACCGGCGACTATGATCTGCATAAACGGCAGATTCAGGTGGTCAATGACTATATCAAACGTGCCTATCCGGAAATGGAATTACTCCCCGCTAACGGGAAGCTAACTCGGAAGCAGTCGAAGGTATTTGGTGAGTATTTTCAGAAAATGCTGCGGGACTATGCGAACGAGTATCTTTTTCATCCCAAAGCGCTGCATGTGGAGTTTTCGCCAGAAGCGGAGCAACGTTCAGAGAAACGGCAGGAAATGAACCGGCAAGCGAAACTACCGAAGGCAGAGCGCAGTCATAATTTCCACACACATCAACTTGAGCTGATGCAGGAAAAAATAACTGATGCGGAAAAAATTTATTCAGACCGAATTCATGCTGGGGAGAAGATAAAGCAGCAAATGAGCATACTGACGGATGAACTAGTACAAAAACAGATGGAACTGAGTACACTTCGGGAGGAACAAGACCAGCTTAGACGAGAACGTGCCGAACTGAAGAGTGAGAATACACATATCGCAATATTGAAACACGAGTTAACAGAGGATGTCGGTAAGCGGTTAGTTAACATCTTCAGGCAAGTGATAGTTGCACTGCATGCAAGAGACAAAGGATTGCAGCAGCAAATGAAGCAGTATCTGACGAAAACATCTGAGTCAGCATTGAAGTTACCGCCTGCTTTATCACAAATGATCATGGAAGAGCTGGCAACGATTGAAAATAAACCAGATTCACTATCAAGAGATCGATAAGGTATGCATAGATTATAATCTTTGCTTACAGTGGTACGAATGGCAAGTTTCAGATGATGCAACGACTACAAATGTAAAATTACACACCTAGTTCTGTGCTTTGGGGAACCTGTAAACCTACACGTTAAAAATCCTATTTCGTTAGCTACTTTTCGAATTTCATCCGGAAAATAGTAAGTTTTATTCGTAGGCTGATGGTAAGAAGAGTCTGTTGCATCCGCGTTCAAAAAATCCAACATCACAACTGTATCGCCAAGCGATCCACATCGTTTTATAACATTAAGCAACGCAACTACATCACTCTTACAATAATGAGACAGTAAAATACCACGGCTTAGTATGACGTTATACTGTGGTGTACCTTCGATTGGCAAATTGAATACATCTGCGCAAAAAAACGAAGCATTCTTTATTTTCTTTTTTCTGGCTTTATCAAGCATCTTTTCACTGATATCTATACCGGTTATCGCAATATGGTTTCCTTGAAGCGCATCAGATACCAAAGCAGTTCCGCAGCCAATTTCAAGTAAGTTAATAGTTCTATTACCCAATTGACTTAAAATAAGTTGAGCATCTGCAATAAACTGATCATATGCACCATCTTGATTCAAATGGCTATCAGGTTTTAGGAATTGTTCATCCCACAGCCTTGCCTTAGCATCCCATCGAGCAGCTATTTGTGCGACATCATGATTGCCATACTCATTATGACTATCATCCATGTTGTAAAGTGTTTTATTTAAGCCATTGCTCACTTAAAATATCTCAATTTGTCCAAGGTCGTTTTCATCTCGTCGATCCCCATATAATGACGCCAGTGCCATCTGTCAGGTATACCTAACATCTCTGTAATATATCGACGCAATAACTGGCTTGGCACATTATTACCATCATATACGTACATTCCGCTTATTGGGGAGTCAACATAAAGGTAACCATCTTCCAAGTTTTTGTAATGACTTAAGAAAGAAGTATCTTTTATTGATTGAGGAAATCTATCTTCTAACTTGAAATGCACGTTTACTGATACAGGGAAAATATTGAAATGAGCATGGTCTACACAACATTTTCCTTTAGTTTTATCAATGGCAGGTCCGTGTTCAAAAACAATTGGTACTACACCCCATATTTTGGCTAAAGCCAATTTGATCTTATCAAGCAGCTCATTAAGAGCAGCATATTTATCTTGAGGCAAATGGGCAAAACTTGGAATATGTTCCTTGGATAACAGCAGTAATCCGCCCTCCACAAACAGACCAATTGGTACGATCAAAATAAAATCATCATCTTCATACACAATACGATTTTGGATCTCATCTCCCACCAAATCAGCGAAAACAGATGACTCAACATCATCAAATTCCTGGCAAAACACACAATGGTAAGCAGACTTAAGATCACACACATCCGGAGTATGACCAGATTCTACAGCATATGTCGCACACTTAGCGCGAATCTCCAATAGTTGTCGGGATAAGCTTTCGAATGCTAGTTCTCGGTGTTTCATACCCAATGGTTCACCGTCTTCACACTTGAAAATCGATGATAACATCATCCTTTCATCTTCAATTTCTACATCTAGATCGATGTATCCCTTCACGCGGCCCTGATAACAGAATAAGTCCGAGCCAATAGCGATGCTTAAAGCACATACTATCGTCGCTGCATTGTTTTTATCTCTCAGCAGAGCTTTTATTCCATCGTAGCCAATTCCTTTAAGCGTATGCTTTATCAAAGGCCCAGGATAGTCATTATAGGCATCAAGATATAACGCAACATCATCGATAAGCACCGGAACCGACATGAGCTTCGCGGCATCTAAAGCTTTGGCATTTGCACTTTGGGATATATCTCTGGTCTGTATCTCTACCAATTCAAGATCTTCTATGTGTAACTCAATACCAAGATGTGACAACACCTCCATCATGGGAGCATATTTTTGTGCGTTACTAGTTAATAGTTTCAAACCCATCATTTCTTACTCAGGATCTGGCCAAGGATAGGAAGTATATCCTCTTTGAAAACATCTATGGATTCACGATCAGTGACGTTAATTTGGAAAATCCGTTTCTTACGTTGTGCACCTAGCCAACGATAGAATACAGCTTCTTTCTGGTAATAAATGTCATGAGTCAAAAGTGCATCAAGCTTTTTCTCTTCCTCATTTTCTTTTAGCTGAATTCTCCCATAGCAATGATCGAATGTTGCATTCAGGATTATAGTGTAGTCAGGTTCGCATAAGCCTATTCCCATCTCACGAAGTATCGCGACTATCTTTGCCAAACGAATAGGGTCCTCAGAGGCATGTGCAGAAAGTGTAGACCAAAGGGAGCGCTCAATAAGATGAAAGCCATCATTATTCTCCAATTCGCGAAGCTCTCTAATTTTTTCCATTACACCGGACAGAAAATAAAGAGCAGACGCCTGCCAGTTAGTTTCAGCAATCATTCGATACTTAAGACCACCAGCAAGGAATACATTAGGCACTCCCACATGGACTTTCATATTGAAGTGGTCTCTAATCAATCCCGCTATTGTTGATTTGCCTGCTCCATTGTGTCCTTCTAATGCAATTACTGGGGCTGAGGATACAAATGTATTTTCTTCAGGCAAAGTGAGTCGGCCCCATAACTTCTCAGCTCGCACAACTAAGTCGTTATTATTCGACATGCTTAGACTCCTTTTGAGCCTCTGTCGTTTTTCTAAATACTGGCATGAAGTTTTTATTAATCGGTGTGCTATATATATATTCGTCGCCAAGTTTAGCTTTATCGGATGGAACGTATCCAGCAAGCTCCAACCGCCTAGCCGTCTCATTGTAAAGATCAACAAGTTGCTCAGCTGTCAAGTAATCAAATTGGATATTGTCAGAGATACCACCGTAACAGAAACTTTCAAAGTCGAACTTATCGCGAATGCGTATTCCGAATTGCTCTGGTGATTCATAGTAAGGTGTTCCAGGGAAAGGAATAAGCTGGTGTACCGAGATTTCATGTGGCCGCATTTCTAGCATGAAGTCGATAGAAGCATATTGATCTTTCATGGTTCCCGGCAGACCAAAAATCCAACCTGTTTTCACGCGGATTCCAGCCTTCTTAGCTGCATTTGTTCCAGTCAAGAGCTGAGCTTTAGTTAGTCGCTTATTGGTCGACACCAATACATTTTCTGAACCAGATTCGACACCGAAATATAGTCGTTGACAGCCAGCCAGAGCCATCGCTTCGGCAATTTCATCATCAAGAGTATCAGCTCGCATCTGACCTATCCATTTAAGAGAAAGGCCACGCTCTTTGTAACCGGCACAGAACTTTAGAATTTCTTTTTTCTTTACGAAAAAAATATCATCACAGAAAAAGACAACGGTCGCACCAAAGTTATTCTCAAGGTATTGTAATTCGTCAAGAACACGTTCTGCCGGACTGACTGACAGCCCATTTTGAAGAATTGTGCCTGAATAGTTACAGCAGAATTTACACTTATATGGGCAACCACGAGAAGCCACCAACGAATGGTGTGTGTATCGTTTCAAATTAAACACGTTACGATCCACAAATGGTAGTTCGTTGAGATTTACCCGTTGATCCAGCATTGTTTTTTTTACTATAGCTTCACCGTCTCTAAAAAAAACTCCGTCTATATGATTAAAGCCAATGTTTCTTTCAAGTGCTTCAATGACCTTTGGAAAACGAATCTCTCCTTCACCTAAACATACCAAATCATATCCGTCATTCAGTACTAATTCAGGAAATAGCGTAGGATGGAGACCACCAGCAACATAGAACGCTTTCGGATATATTTTTTTTAACTTAGAAACCTGTATTTTCGCAACCGGATAGTTTGGAGTAATAATAGAGTAAGAGATAACATCCGGTTGAAACCCTTCAATCCAACGCTCGACACTTTCTCCTTCACTATCTTCGACATTTCCATCATAGATGAGAGTATCATGTCCATTCTGGCGACATAATGTGGCAAGAATACCTACACCAAGTGGATATTCCTTATACATCTGTTTTGTATTGAATGAACGAGGCACCACAAAGAGGATTTTCATTGTTCGCTCACATCAATAAGCACATTGTATTTTTCCGCATCATCAAAATAATTATGTGCAGAAGCAATAAACCCGGTAATAGTGCCAACCTGCAAGCCAACCTCTTTAGCCACTAGCGCCTGCATCTCAGCCACAGCTACCGCATCAGCAAAGAACTTCTTGTAAGCATCCTGACCACGAGCAAAGTAGCTCACTTGCAATTCCTCATTTCTGCTAAGGAAATTTACAACGTTAATACATGGCACTTTACCTTCTCCTTTGTGGCAAAATGTCACGGTAGCACGTTTACACTCCTCTTTATTCTTAAGAAGCGCTACAACATCGGAGAAGTCATTCTCACCTAATGGTCCCATCATAAGATCTTTGTAGCTGTGTCCAAGGCGATCTTCGCCACGACCAAAGAATACGAATTGCATGTTTTGAATCATATCCTTGTCCGCAAATTCTTCTAAAATTTGGTCTGGCTGATTTGAATCATGATCGAATTGCACTGTCACATTGGTGATTTCCATACCCTCATCAGCCAATTGTGTCCCTTCCGTTTGAACCAAATTTACGAGTGCAACCCAAGCTTTACCGATAGATGTTTCTTTAATACTGTACATCAGAACTCCTATTACAATGCTCCTTTGGAATAAGGCATTAAATCTGATAAGGAGACAACATCGCCTTTTTTATTGATATATATACGCGTGTTCTTGTTCTCCTTATGAAGAAATAGCAACAGTTGTCGACAACGACCGCAAGGTACCATCACTTCGCCATTTTCATCGACAGAAACAATGGATTGAATAATCGCATTTTGGTCGGCCAACATGGCAGCTACTGCTGCATGTTCTCCACAAAAGCCTAATGAGCATGGGGTATTCACACTTACACCCGTGTAGATATTCCCTTCTGGAGTAGATAATGCCGTACCAACTTGCCCAGAAACAGCTTTGGTACTTGGTCTATATGGTTGAGCAAGATCTCTTGCTTTTTCAAACATTGTTAGAAAATCCACTGTCATTACTCTCAAACCTTTGCCTAGAAAATTTGCAATGCTTGTACGCTCTGACTGAGTGGTAAAACTACCTTCATCCCAGCAAAACTCCCCTAAAGCATTAGGAATCGATACCAGATTTGATCACCAGGGGGTTACAAATTTTCTGGTTAATTAATGATTATTTATACAACTCAGAAGCATCTTGAATTTTTTTAGGAAATTCTTTTAAAAAATCGTCTTGACTCTCAAGATAGCAAATTTTTTTATATAACCCAGATTTATACTTCTTATCTGCGGCAACTAAGATCTTATTGATAATATCTTTCTCTGCCTCTAAAGAGGTACTCAATATAAACTCGCTCTGTTCTTGCTTTACATCTGGAACCATGAAAGAAAGAGCATTATATAAGCATATTAGTGACTTATCAGTGTTAGTAGTGATACTTATCTTGACGCTACTCTTGTTTTCAACTTCAAATAAATTATTTGGCAAAAACTCTTTGAGGTCTTTATATGCCGTATTTAAAAGATTTTTCCTATGCTCTTGTAGAGCTTTTTTGACCAATTTTTTTCGTGTATCTTTTCTATCCCTCTGTGCAGCTTTTTCAGAATCAGTATCTTCTCTGATTTGTAATGAATTTAAGCTGAACTCTTTTCCTAAATCATAATTACTGAAATCTTTGTCTCCTGTTCGGCAATATAATGCAAACTCCTTATTAGTCATGTCTACTTGCTTACCTAACATGTTCAGAGCGCACCGGCATGATTGGCCTGCATTTTTGTTTACATTAAAAAGTAATGACTTCACCCAACCTGCGCTAAAAAAGCCAATCCCATCTTTAAAACTTTCAAAATTGATCTTTTTAACTTTACGGCCTTGTACTAGGACAATTTCATCATCACCCACATAAATCCCGTACCGATAACCGCTGGTCAATTCAATTCTCAAGACAGATCCAAGACTACGAAATTGATTATCAATCTCATAACTTGCTTCATCCCAAGTTTCCTTTATGAAGGAAAACAAACCCATGAAGCACCTCAATAGACAAATTTGACTAAATGTTTGACACTGTAGATTCATGGTACTACCATTCATTTTGTTTAGTCAAATATGTCTAAAATAATTTCAGGTGGATTGTGGTGAATAAAGACAAACTTAACCAAGAGATGAGCGTACTGCTTATTGAACTTCGAGAAAAATCGGGGCTATCGCAGCAAGAAATTGCTGACCGTTCCAATGTGTATGGTATAGGCACTCTTTTGGATCAACGATCGGTTTCAAGAATAGAAAAATCACCTCTTAGTGCGGATTCAACAAAACTAGCTGCCTTCTTGATAGCGGTCGGTAGCAAACCAGAGTTCTATTACGAGACATTGAAGACCAAGACATCCGAAGCGAAGCTTCGCAAATTCAAAATTTCTTACAGAGAGAGCAATATGGAATCATCTAAATTGTTAGAAACATCTCTAGTCAAATTAAATGAAATAACCTGTATTCTAAGAAACAACCCCATGGAGGGCGTAGACACCAACAGGTTATTAGATGAAATCTATAACGCTGATACAGCTCTAAGATGCTTAAACGGTAAGACAACTCTTGGTGTATTTGGTCTTTTTGATGCCGGTAAGTCAACTCTCCTAAACACTCTAGTTGGTCAAGAATTACTGCCAGAAAAATATCAGCCTGCCACCAATGTGGTTAACATGCTAATGCACAGTTCTGATAAGCCAGAGACACTAAACCACAATGTGGCTGTATTCAAAAAAGGCTTTCGGCCGTACATGATCCACGATAAAAAGTTGGTAGAAGAACATCTTCTAGCTGAAGGTGATGCAAGTATTCTTACTCGATTTGGTGTGCACAATTACGACTCAATAGATCCAATTTCAAAACAAGCTTATATCTCTATATCATTTGTTAACGCCGACATTCTGAAAAATGTATGGCTATTGGACACACCAGGAGATTTAAACTCCACTGACGAAGATGACACAGAGAAAGCTCTCACAGGTTCTGAGTTGGTAGATGGCGTAATTTATGTTTCCTCATTTAACGGCTACATGGACGGTGGTGATATCGGATTTCTTTCAAACATCATCCGGAATAAACCACCTGTAGCACCGACACATCCTACAAATCACTTGATGTTCGTATTGAGTCACTGTCACGATGGTATTAAAGAGAGCCAATATAAACAAATCAAAGAGGATACATTTAAGCGATGCAGCAAGCAGCTTAATGCCCTTATTTTCGAAAAATGGTTGTCTGATGGATGCATTGACACATTACCAACTAATTCAGCTCTTTCAGACCGAGTACGTCCATTCTATAGAGAGAACACAGACTATGTTCAAGGTCTTATAAAATCAGTTACTGACATGGCTAACGAGCTCATATCTCACCGTGAAGCAATAATATCTCAGAGAATCACAGCTATTGAGACAAGCATAATTGCCAAACTAAATACGGAAATTTCAAAAATCACTTTCTTCAAAACTGGCACTGAAAAGCGAATCGAAGAGGTTAACCAGATGGATGCTCGATTTCGTCAACGTTCTGGTGAGCTTGTAGATAGATTTAAAAAACTAATAGGCAATTGTGGAGATCGGGTTAAAGCCGATCAAGAAATAATATCTAATTATTATGATTCTCTAATGCAGAAATCAGTTTTAAGTGAACTGATCTCTGAAACTTACACTGATAAAAAAGAAGCTGGTGAAGGTGTTGGGAACTACATTACTCAGTTATTAACTGGTCGTCTTGAGAAAGTATTGATGTCTAGCAGTAAAGACATATCAAATGAAACTGAATTGCTTCTTCGCGAATGGCAAGAAATTGTTCCTAACCATACGACTCTTGATGCTTCTGACCAAAGTACGAATGTGCACTGCGATTTCGCCCTTAATGCATTTAATGCCCGAGCAGCATTTATCGGCGGTTTATCAGGTTTAGGGAGCCTTGGTGCTATGTCTCTGTATGTATCCACAATTGCAAGTAATCTTGGAGCGTATCTACTTGTAGGTAAAGCAGCGGGGGTACTTACAACGCTGGGGATTACTAGTAGTGTTACTTCTATAACGTCTCTAGTAGCTGCACTTGGCGGCCCAATAACTATCGGGATTGCTATCGCTGTTGCAATTGGCTATATCGTTTATCGAATCACTGGCGGGTCATGGCAAGACGCTCTTGCTAAGAAAGTAATAGAAGCTTTTGAGAATGAAGATGTAGTAATTAAACTTCACTCAGAAATAGAAAAATTTTGGAACAGTACAGAAACAGCAATGACTAAAGGATTAAAAGAGCTTACGGTTGAAACTGATAATTTCATTGAAAAGATGAAAGAGGATGCGAAAACTGAGTTTGATCCAATCGTACTCGATACTTCAATTGAGTTTATGAATACAGCAAAAAGAATTCTAGCTTAACATCTCCCGCTTTATTGATTTAGTCAGCTGAGAGTAATGGGTTCTTTTGAGATGGTCAATGCTTCAAAAGAACCCATTACTAATTTTAGTATGGATGGGTGGCAGTAAACGTTGTGATCTATTGTAGCGATTCACAAGAGCAAAAAGGCTAAAACAGTTTTGACCAAATTTCATATGGTGAATTGAACTCTTACAGAAAAAGGCTTATAGTCAATTGTAACTATCAATTGATCATTATCACTTAGCATTTCTTCAATAACCAATTGATATTAAACGATTAATTTCTCATTTGAGATGGATTTATTGGGTTCGAATCCCTATCTCTCCGCCAAATACCTTGAATAAAGCCCTGATTTATCAGGGCTTTTTCATTTCTGCCTTTCTTCAGTATGCCATCTGGTATGCCATTGATGTTTGGCTTCAGTTGTTAGTGATTAGACTACATCGGACGACTCAGAGAAATTTCATTCTAAATCTTTTCTGTAAACGACATAACGAGAGCTACGTCTATCTATATCTGCCTTACATACACATCCCAACAGCTATCTTTTTCCCTTGTGCCAAACTATCACCGATCAGACTACTGCAATACCTCTTTAAATATTAATTAAAAATCATTCTTATTTGCATTAATGCGAGTGTAGCGAGCTCAATAGCAGAACGATCCATATCGTTATCTTCCTATCCTAGAACCAAACAGGTAGATAGCCTCTCTCTATCTGTATACCGAGCCATAGTGAGTCAGAGTCAAGCATATGGCGCTTTCATCACTATCGTTCATTTTTATGGCGTTCTAGTTAATAGCGTTTTTACCTGCATTGTTCCCGTTTTAATTACCAAAATGATTTTTGACTAAATGCATATATTCAGGAAATAGCTGCCGGTATAACTGCTTATTTTCAGCAATTGGCATGGTGTAGTGAGCAGTATTAAATTGAATGGAATCGTCGCATAAATCCTGTATCTCGTAATACCTATCGGTATTACATAAATGACACCATTGCGCTTGTAATGCCGCACCGAGTGCAGCAGCTTCGGTTTCTTGTGGCACATTAATTTCTAAACCGGTGATATCGGCCATCATCTGGCGCCAGCAAGGGCTATTCGCCCCGCCACCAACCAGAGCGGCTGACTTAAAGCGCATGCCATTTTTTCTGAATAGCATGATGCCGGCGACCAAGTTGTAAGAGATGGCTTCCACCAACGCGCGTAAGATATTTTCTTGGCTCATGTTCATCGTACTTAAGCCATGAATTGAGGCCGTTGCACCGGGCCGATTGGGCAGACGAGCCCCATTCAGATAAGGCAAGATGCTGACCCCTGCGGAACCAATTGGCGCAGCGCTAATGAGCTGTTCAAATGTGGCTAAATCAACCTGAAATAAAGCACGGAACTTCTCTGTAGCACTGGTGACATTCATGGTGCTGACGAGGGGCAAATAGCCATTCGTCGAAGAACAGAATGCATTGATATCTGGGTATTTCTCGGTATCCACCTGATTAAAGGTATGGCTGTATGCGGTACCTGAGGTTCCCAAACTAATTGTTAATTTGTTTTCTGAAGTATTACCCGTTCCGATAGCGGCCATCATGTTATCACCGCCTCCACTGGCGATGATAACGCGATGATTAAAGCCGAACAGATCGGCAATGGCGGGTTTAATAATGCCGGCTGGCTCGTGCGATTGGATCAATTCCGGCAAAGTAAAATCGTGATGAAAGTTTAATTGATTGAGAATAGGCTGGCTCCAGCTTCGGCTGTAGGTATTAAAATAGCCGGTGCCCGATGCATCACCATGCTCTGCCCTGTAATTGCCGGTGAACCAAAAATTGATATATTCGTGGGGTAATAAGACTTTGCGAATACGTGAAAACAGGTGGGGCTCTGCTTGTTTCAGCCAGAGTAACTTAGCAATCGTAAAGGCAACGGGAACATGAATGCCCAGCTCCTTATGTAAGGGATAAAGCTGTTTCGATTCGAACTTTGCCAGCGCCAGTGTGCCTTCCGTGTCACACCATAACTTGACGTCTCTGACGACCTGATCTTGATGGTCTAACGCAACCAAACCATGTTGCTGCCCGGAAACACCAATCGCTTTGATATCTTTTGGGTTTATCTTTGCATTAACTATCGCTTCTCTTACGGCATTAATCAGCGCATCTATCCACCACTGTGATTTTTGTTCCTGACATCCGGAGCGATGCATCAGCACAGAATATTTGGCAGCACCTGTTCCAATAATCTTTTTGGTATCGCTATTCCAGACAATCGCTTTCGTACTTTGAGTACCACAATCAATACCAATAAACACAATGCAGACCCAAAAATACCAACTATGAATAAACTAACTTTAGATGAACTTAGACAAGGATGACGTTCAACCCTGCTTTTTGCAGCGCGATCCGGCCTTCATCATCAATGCCATCATCGGTGATCAGACAATCAATTTGATCAATGGTCAGCACCTGATTAAAACCGCTGCGACCATATTTAGTCGAATCGACCACTGCAATTACCTTTTTAGCCGCTTTCGCCATCACGCCACTGATGGCATAACCTTCATTGAAGGTGGTAATGCCATTAATCGGATCAATACCATCAGCCCCGACAAACAGAAAATCCGCCGTCACCCCTGTTAACGCAGATTCGGCGATCGCACCGTGCAGCGAACGGGTTTTATGACGCAATGTGCCACCACATAACACTAAGGTAATGTCATTATTGGCCGAGAGGACATCGGCAGCTGGCAGACTGTTTGTGATCACTGTGATATTGCCAATTTTCACCAGCTCTTCGGCGATAAGCAGCGTTGTGCTACCACTATCCAGAATAATAGATGCACCGGGAAACACCAGCGTGCTGGCTTGTTTAGCAATTCGAGATTTCGGACTTTGCGCGAGGGAATAACGCTCTTCCAACACGGTTTCCGTGGTCATTTCTGATTTTGATTCTGGTCGGAAAGAGAGCATGGAGGTGAGATTCGCTCCGCCATGAAAACGGATCAAAAAACCCTGTTCTTCAAGAATGCGCAGGTCGGTGCGGATGGTGACTTCCGAGATTTTGAATTGCTCCGACAGCTCCGTCACCTGAACGGTGCCTTTTTCATTAAGTTGTTCTAATATTCGTTGTCTGCGTTCGTTAGCATTCATTGAGACAATCACCTGTTAGTTTCATTTTTTCAGTTTATTCGAAATAAAATGAAAGGTAAAAAGTAAATATTCGCAAATTACAAGTTTGCGAGTTATCTCACTTTCTAAAAAAAACACCGGTTACCCGGTGTTAAAAATGGCTAGTGGGCAGGCAAACCCAACCACACCACTAGACACACACTCTCAGTCTGCCCTACCAGAGACTTTTACCCGCACTACCACAGACATTAATTTTGCTGATCACGATTTCCTTCATCGCTTGTTTGGCCACCGCCATATAATCGCGAGGATCGTTTCCTTCAGGATTACTTTCAAAGTAATGTTTTAACGCACCAGCAAAGCCGATTTTCAGCTCAGTAGCCACATTCACTTTCGCAATGCCCATGGAAATACATTTTCTGATATCCGCATCAGGAATACCGGAAGCACCGTGCAAAACCAGTGGAATGGAAACCTTAGCCGCGATTTTTTCGAGGATCGGATAGGCTAATTTCGGTGTCGATTTATACATGCCATGCGCTGTACCGATGGCAACCGCCAGCGAATCAATGCCGGTACGCTGCACAAACTCAACCGCAGCAGCAGGGTCGGTCAGACATGCAGAATTCTCATCAATAATTAGATCATCTTCCTGCCCACCTAACATACCCAACTCAGCTTCCAGACTGGCGCCGACCTCGTGACAAAGCTGCGCTACTTTCAAGGTATTCGCGACATTGTCTTCAAAGGAAAAATGCGAACCGTCGTACATCACCGAACGGATTCCGGCATTGAGTTTAGCGACAATATCCTGATAATCCTGATGATGATCCAGATGAAGAATGGCGCGCATGTTGCGGCTGGCACAGGCAGATTCCATCATGCTGACCAGTTCATTGACACCCGTGTGTTTATAGGTGCCCGGTGTGCCGGCAATGATGACCGGTGATTGCATCTCTTTGGCGGTATCCAGCACCACTTGTAACGTTTCAAGGTTATGAATATTGAAAGCTGGCACCGCGAAACCTTCTTTCCGTGCGCGTTCGAGCAGATATTTACTATTCATTAATGGCATTTTATTTCTCCTCGAAGCTCAGCAAAATTTTCCCATTCATCGGTTTCCCATTCAGTGAAACAACTTCATCAGAATAAGAGTTAATATTTCCACAATGTTGAATGAGTGGTTCAATTTCAATTTGGCCGTTACCAAAAAACTCTGCAGCGAGATCCCACTCTTTTCCTGGATAAGGTCCGGAATAATTCATCCAGCTGCCTTTTATTTCTAATTCTTTACGCAGGATCTGGCCAAATTCAGCATGTGTTAATTCAAGATCTTTATGTAATGTGCCAATCAAGGATATTTGCGCACGCGGGCCAGCAATTTTCAGTGCCAACTTAACAGTTTGTGGCACACCGGCGGTTTCTAAAATAAGTTGGTCAAATCGATCTTCTGCTAACAAATTATAAATATCTTCTGGTGTGTTTTTACCAGAATTAATAACAATATCAGCACCCAGCTCTTTCGCTAGCGTCAGTCGTTCATCATTTAAATCAATAGCAATTACTTTTTTAGCTCCCATGGCTTTCGCTGCTTGTAATGCTAATAAACCGATGGTGCCAACACCCAAGATAATAATATTTTTATCCTGACATCCACCACACAACAACATTGCGTGCAAACTCACCGTGATTGGCTCGAAAAAAGCACCTTGTTTTAAATTGACGTAATCTGGCAATTTATAAACAGTTGCTTCCGGCATGGCGACATATTCGGCATTACCGCCCTGACGACGAGAACCAATAAAATTATAATTTTTACAAAGAGAATAAAGTCCTTTATTACATTCTGGGCAATCAAAGCACGGTTTTAATGGTACACAACAAACTTTATCACCCGCTTTAAATTTAGTAACGTTATTATCAACGGCTTCGATAACACCACTGAATTCATGACCTAACACGATCGGATAGAAATGAGCACCTTTATCAAACACACGAGGAATATCGGAACCGCAAAGACCAGAATAATTTACCTTCACTAAAATATTATTAATTTTATCTAACGATGGCTTTTCTATTTCGCCAACAGTTAAGGTTCTGTCGGCATTCACTAAAACAGCTTTCATTATGGATCTCCAACCAGAAATGCCGGAGGGCAGAACCCTCCGGCTATTTATCACGCAACAGAAGCAGCAGCGGAAATTTGTTCTTTTTCGTATTTTTTAGCGCGCAGGTAAGTCAGCAACACACCCAGCGAATAGATGGAGCCAACCACAATCAAACCCATCACGTTTTTGAAGGTCATTAATTCAATTAACAGATAAGTGATTGGTGAGCCGCCTTGGTCCATGGAGGCAACCTGACCACCCGCTTTCAGTGTTCCTGCATTCTGAGCAAGAATGGTATGGAAACCGATGGTTTGTGTGGCGATCCACAAGGTGATCGACATGATGATGATGCCGGAAATAATGGTTCTGAACAGGTTGCCATTATGTACCGCGACCGCCATGGCGACGAAGAACCCAACAGTAGCCAAGTCACCGAATGGCAGCACCTGATTGCCAGGAACTAAGATGGCAACAAGGATAGTCAACGGGATGAACAACAGACTGGCTGAGACCACTGAGGTGTGACCCAGTAACAGTGCAGGGTCCAGACCAATCAAGAAGCCTTCACCGCCAAATTTAGCCTGTAAACGAGAACGAGCATGTTTAGCAATTGGGTTCAGACCATCCATGATTGGCTTGATAACACGTGGCATCAACAACATGACTGCTGCTGTTTTCACTGCTAACTGTGCAATCGCTTTTGGATCATAACCAGCTAACAGACCAATCACTAACCCCATGACAAAACCGACAGTTACGGGTTCACCGAACGGACCAAATTTCTTCTGAATATCATCCGCACTGAAGTGGATTTTGTTCAGACCTGGAATTTTTTCGATGATGGTGTCAACCAGCACAGCAATCGGGCCCAAGTAAGCTGATGAACCGTGCGGGATGGCAATACCATCCAAATCGAAGAAATTCTTGGTGTCTTTAGAGAACCAATCGCCCAGTTTGTAAACAAATGCCGCATGGATAACGACACCAGCAATACCAATCCAGTAGTTACCGGTTGCGATATGCAGCAGTGCGCCAGTGAAGGTCATGTGCCAGATATTCCAGATATCGACATTCACAACACGGGTCATGCGTGTTACCAACATGAAGATGTTCACAGCAATCGCAATCGGAATGGAAATCAACGCCGTCTGAGAAGCCCAAGTCATTGGAGATGAACCCGGCCAGCCGACATCCACCACATTCAGGTTGATGTGAAACACTTCGGTCATTGCTTTTGCTGCAGGGCCGATGGAATCAAGCATCAGCCCGATCACCAAACCGATCCCGACGAAACCGATCCCGATATGCAGACCGGCTTTAAATGCATCGCCGACTTTCATGCCCAGCAGGGTCGAGAAAATCAGGATCACGATAGGCAGCATTACAGTTGGACCGAGATCCAAAATATATTTCATTACTTCTGTAAACATGGATATCACTCCAAAATAGTCAGAATTTTTTGTTTCAACGCATCGATCCCAACACCTGATACGAATGGCATGCCATGTACCAATGGAATATCACCAAAGGTGCGATCTACTTTTGCCGTTGTGCAAACTAAATTCACACCATCCAGATACGTTTCTATTTCATTCACCCGACACTGAATTATTTCTAATTCAATACCATGTTCTTTACATAAGTCCTTAATTTCCTCTGCCGCCATTGTTGATGTTGCAACAGCACCACCACAAGCAACGATCACTTTACGCTTCATGGCAAACTCCTTCCTGGTTGAATATTCTATTTTTAAATGTGGAAACCAGAGTCTCTTCATCTTCAGCATTTAATAATGCATAGAAGAAATCGGGGTTTTGTATATTGGTAAACAGACTTTTCAATAAGACCAATTGGTCTTTTGGATCAGTCACAATTAATGCAATAATTAATTGTGCATTTACTTTTCCTGTATCATCAGCTTGATCAAATGGCACTGGGGCATTTGGTCTGATCAGATAAATAGCAGGACTGATTGCATTATCCGCAGAGCAATGAGGAATAGCGATGCTATAACCCTCTAACGCTATGCCAGTTGGATAATCCTTTTCTCTATCCAATAACGCTTGAGGATAGGTGTTTTTCACAACGCCGACATTCAACATGGCGGCACCAATATGTTTCAATACTTCAAAGTGATCTTCAAAGAAGATATTGTCGCGAACGAATAATTTCATATCTTTCATAATTAATACCCACCACAGCCAAACGCATAGGCACGTAATACATCCTGAATTTTATCTAGGATGATATTTTTCGCTGACAGATTTAATTCCCCTTCCAATACGCGTTGAAACTGAACAGGGAAATACTGACTTAACATGCCAAGTGGAATATCTTTTGAATTCAGGTTTTCAATTAATTTTTCTACCGCTTTATTAATACGTTCATGTGACCAGTAATAACGAATGCGGTCTGACAAACTAAAGTGAATGTCGATCAGGGCTTTTGAGTGCACTGGGTTGTAGTATTTTTTCCAGTAACCCGGTTCATCTTGCATGACTGAATCAATCACCTGCATCACTTGAGACTGCGACTCTGCCGCGACCAGCTCTTTTTCAATCAGTGACAAACCGAAAATGGCTTCGCGCAGTGCAAATGTCAGTGCCGGGCCCACTTTCAGAATGGCAAAATGGTCGTCAACGAGCTGTTTGAATGCAACGGGTGTTTGGTAGTCGGTTGAATGCGCTTCATAAACCAGTGGCGTGCCTTCAATGAATTTTGACAGCGCCAGCGCTTCATCATGTTTGTAGTGAATGATATTGGAGTGATCAAACTCAACACCTGGCTGAACAACAATCGCAATGATGCGTTCAATGGCTTCGGTCAGGCCATGTTTTTTGAATGAATCGTAATGACTGGTGATGGTGTTTTCAGCATCATTCACAGTGGTAACATGCACTGTGTTGATGGCATGCGCTTCCCCACCTGGTACTGGAACTTCTGTTCCGACGACATACGACAGCTGTTGTTTTTGTTCTTCTGTGGCCGCATTTTCGGCCGCCAAACACAGCACAGCGGCACGTTCAGCAACGACCAACGGATCAAGAGGCACCGGATCATCGGCACAAGACATGGACGCATCAAGGTGAATTTTAGTGAAACCTGCTTTCACATATTCAGCCACCAGAATTTTTGATTTTTCCATGGCCTCTTGAGCAGGTTCGTTTTGCCAGCAGTTTGGTCCTAAATGATCGCCACCTAGAATGATGCGTTGTTTTGGAAAGCCAACTTTCTCTGCAATCCCAAAAACAAAATCTCGGAAATCTGCCGGCTTCATACCAGTGTAACCGCCAAACTGGTTTACCTGATTTGATGTCGCTTCGAGCAGTACTTTGCGATTAGTGTTCAGATCAAACATCAAACCGGCTTCGATAACTAAGGGATGCGCTGAGCAGATGGAACAGATCCCGATGTCATTACCTGATTTATGGGATTGAATTAATTCTTTCATTTTCACTCCATTCGAAACATTTTTACTTTTGAATACGAAAACAATAGAACATTCGATATCGAAAGCAAAATGAAAACATTTGAAAGTGTGATGAAGGGCAAAAATTTATCGAAAAAGGACTTTTGGCGCATCAGAATCAACAAAAAGAGGAAGTGCACCGCATTTATGGCATGTTCTAAGCTATAAAAGAAAAATGAGGAAACAGATCTCTTTCGAATTCGTAATTAGGAAGTGCTGATTTTTGCAGAAAAGCTTTCGGAAGGAGTTGCTGCAAACCGTAGATCTGCAGCAAAAAGAGATACCTATTCGCGGGAAAGCTCTTCCCGGATAACGTCGATGAGCTCATGTAAACCGGATGGAACGCTCCGATGCCCAGGATAGTACAGATACATTGGCGGTTCTGTTGGTGCCCAATCGGGTAATACCTGCCGTAACTCTCCCGTCTGGAGATACTGGGCCGCCCGAGCTTCGAGGCAATAGCCGATCCCAACGCCAGCACGAGCAAAATCGAGTACCAGGTTGGTATCATTCACACACACCTGTCCGGGAACATCAATGACGCGATGATCGCCATCTTTTTCAAAATCCCAACGATAGATAACGCCCTGCCCCGTTCTTATTTGTATACAACTATGATGGATAAGATCTTCAGGGATCATCGGTGCTGTTTTTTGGTATAAATACCGAGGGGATGCAACCGCTACCCATTTCAATGGTGTGCTGACTTTTACCGCGACTAAATCAGCAGGGATAGTGCCACCAAAACGAAAACCAGCATCAAACCCGGCAGCCACGATATCCACCATTTTATCTTCTACCGCCACTTCGACGGACATGTCGGGGTATTTCTTCAGATAAATCGGTAAACACTTCGCCAAAACCAGCCGAGCACCATCCTGTAACGCATTGAGGCGTAAACGCCCGGCAGGGCTTGCTCGATGCCGATTAACCTCCGCTAATGCCTCACCGATTTCTGAAAACCCAACAGCCAGCCGTTTAGCAAGATGACTGCCGGCTTCTGTGGGCGACACCGTTCTGCTGGTGCGGTTCAGTAAGCGCACCCCAAGGCGTGACTCCAGATTGCGGATGGAATGACTCAATGCCGATGTCGTTACTCCCAGCTCTTTTGCCGCCTGAGTGAAATTACACAGTCGGTAAACGATCAGGAAGGAATTCAGATCGGCTAAATCAGCGCGGGAAATTTTAGAAACAGGAAGTTGGGCCATAACCCCTCAATTGTTGAATAAAACTAAACGAAACATCGTTAATGCTTCAACAATATCCGCTCAACCGCAGCGTATCATTAAATAAATTCAATAATCGCAAAGATTTTCGAGCTATGTCGAATACATGATCTCTGCAAATTTAGTCTTGATGAAACAGAACAAAAGGAAAAATTATGCATCCAGCCATCAGAAAAGACGCTGTCGCCGTGATCACAGGAGCTGCGGTCGGCATTGGTTACGCCATTGCCGAACGCATGGCACAAGAAAAGATGAAACTGGTGTTATCCGATAAAAATGCACCCGCATTAATGGAAGCTATTCATCGTTTGCGTTCAAAATTTCCAGGCTCAACCATTCATCCGGTCATGGGCGATATCACATCGGAAGCGGTACGCGAGCAACTACATCAAGTGGCCGTGTCAACGGGTGAAATTGCTATTCTGATTAACAATGCGGCCATTATTGCTGGCGCCGGGCCTTCAGGAAACACCACACAATGGCGTTCCCTCATGGAAATAAACTTCTGGGCGCTTTTAATGCTGCAAGAGCGGTTTATCAAGACATTAGGCCATCAACAAAGCCACAGCGCGATTGTAAATGTTGGCTCGAAAGAAGGGATCACCACACCGCCAGGTAATGCCGCTTACGCGGTATCAAAAGCAGCGGTGCGCGTACTGACGGAACAACTGGCACATGAGTTACGAGAAGAATTTGCTGACAAGATCAGTGCTCATCTATTGATTCCTGGTTACACATTCACACCAATGAATTTTCCAGGCACATCCATAGATTCGATAAAACCTAAAGCGCCTTGGCGTGCAGAGCAAGTTGCCGAACGCATGGTCACCGGTATGAATACCGGTGAGTTTTATATTTTCTGTGAAGACAATGAAGTGACAAGGGAGCTAGATCAGCGTCGCATGCAGTGGTCTGTTGATGATTTGATCCATAACCGCCCCGCACTATCGCGCTGGCATCCAGATTGGAAACAGCATTTTGCAGAATTCAGCAAGGGCGTTTAATGGGTTAAACAAAAAGAGCCAGCACTTACGTGCCAGCTCTTTTTTATTTAACTTCACCCACAATCAGGCAGCAACATGCCATCCTGACTCGTTCTGCTCAAATTCCATGTTAAGAACGTTTTGAGCTTCAGATTCATTGATCGCATCAACGAGAAAGCGCACTTTACTTTCTTTCTCAATAAACTCGTTATATACAGCGCGTATCAAAACATCTGCCATTTTAGGCAGTTCATTTTTGCCTTTTTCCCATCGGGCTACTGTTTGTGAATCGACACCAAACAGCTCACCTATCGTCTTCTGCGACAAATTCATTTCAATGCGAAAAAAGCGATATTCTGCACCTGTCATGGCCGTTGTTTTATCAACGATTTGCTTGGCGATTAAACGGTGTAATCCATGAATGTCGTCAATGGACACATATTCTTCACCGTCTTCCTCATCCACTGTAAAGCCATTAACAAGGTACACGTTGTCTAATCCGCACTCCCTATAGTGATAGCTTTTCATGCTTGTCCCCTTCACTCACTGTTGCTTAGCAAATAGCGTTTTATGTTCTTTATTTAATCATGACCGTTATCAGTCTCAATGATGGGTCGTAATCACACGATTTAATGCAAATCACAACCTCAATCACATCACCTGCAGCAACGCCTTTCATATTTAACTTCCAATCACCAGCCGGTGTCTGGCTGGTACTTTCTGTTATAACGCTGCTATGACTTTTCAAAACAGACAGGATCTGAGCATCCGTCACTCGCCGCTCAACCATTCGTTCTCGAATATGCTTTGAAAATTTAATTCTACCCGTGTGATTCTCTGCTAAATCCCTGATGATCTGTTTTGCTGAGTGATCAGTTAAGGGAAATTCAGATATAACAGTTGGCTTAGATGTCATACGTAATCCAGAAGTAGTATTTAAGCCGATCAAAAAAGCTACCTATCATTTTGATAGGTAGCTCGGAGAAGTCAAGGTAACTTGAGGATATTTCTTTTTAGCCGTACATACTTCTAATGAATCTTCTTAAAATTCTCTGCCTGCTCCAGCACGTTTTTATACGCGTCATCGTTTGCCACGGGCGGGAAGCCGTATTTGTGCAGTAACAAAATCAGTTCGACTTTCAGCGCAGCTTTGATGTAGTCGCAGTGGCTCCAGTTGGGGTATTACGCTTGATTATCGACGATGATTTTCATTTCTTTGGCTAATTCGAGCATCTTGTCGTCATCGTAGGTGAAATCGTATTTCTGCTGCATGGCAGCGAGAATGTCGTAGAACGCCTTCTCTTCCATATCAATGCCCATCGCTTCAAACGAGGTCATTTCTGATTTCAACTCATTGAAACACGCCAAAGATCTGCTCAACCATGTCATCGGCAATGACAGTGAACTCTTCGCCGTTAAACAAGTCGTTTTCTTTACGTTCGTTATAGTTCTCAACCAATGCCGGAAAGTGTTTCGAGAAGTCGGTGCCTTGGATTCACTTTTTTAAAGTCACTGATCGCTTTCGCTAACAGCTTTGCAGTAATTGTATTTTGGTGTTCGGCAGTTTGATTCTGCGGATTCGAGCCAGATAGTCTTCGTCAAAAATATCGTTCGAATCGGCCTGATCATCGCCCAGCAAGTAGGTCTCCTCGACCCAGTCTGATTTTACGGCTTCGGCGATCAGCTCTCGCACATGAGCGTTCATCTGCGTTACGTCAGGCGCATCACCTTTGGTGAGCTTGAACACGATAGAGCGCACTGCGAGATAAAAATGAATATGTCATGGTTCAACTAGCGGTAGATATGCAGACGCAATGACTGAAATATTGCATCAGCACACCACCGATACCTGCTCGTTTATTGAGATTTTCTGAAGTCAGAATTGTAATAAAAATATTAATCGTCTTCATATTGAAGAAGAAACTGAAATGCTGAACGTTTGGGATCATGCACATCAAAAACAAAAAAATTCCGAGGAAAGCATCCTTCTTTTTTTTCTCCCAAAATCCGTAATCCATAAAGAAAAAGAAAAGCACCAACAGCTTTGGCTTTTGTAGGAATCATCTGCGTTGGTATACGAAATACTTTCGCAACCAATCCATTATCTAACTCAATTTTTAAGTCAGACAAATAATTATCACCTTCAATAGCCAATAATTTTCCGCTTATATCGTAATCAAAGAAATTATCGTTACATTGATTTGGTAACATCTTCTCTTTGTAAACAGGACATGAACACCGACTAGAGCATCGAATACAGTGTCCACTAGGTTGAGCAATTTCGTTTGGAGAAAATGGAATATTAAGTGGTAGCATTTCATTAAGCTTGACCAAAATTTTTGTAACTCGGTCGTTCAAGGTTGAGTCAAGGAAGCCAGTCCAACTATCATGAGGCCCAACCAGTTCCAGTTCAACATTGATATCTGGCGCCAATTCTTTTACTACCACACCATATGCAGCAACCTGTAGCAGATGATTTTCTTTCGGCTGATTCAGCTCATCAGTCACCTTACCTGTTTTAAATTCGACAATCCGTATCTGTCCAGTTTCTTTCTGATAAATAAGATCAGCACGCCCACTTACATTGAATAGTGCGCTAGTCAGCAATTGCTCTCGTCCTGTAGGAATACAAATTTTTCGTTTTCCTATATATTCTGATGAATATTTCCTTGGCTCTGAAACAAAACAGGTAAGCGACTTAGCATATCGTATTTGCTCATGAAGTGTTTTACGCGATACAAATCCAGCAACACCATAATGTTCTTGTACCCAAGCGGTTAATGTTCCTAACCACCTAGTACCTGTCAAAGCTGTAATCAAATTATATTCTAATTGTTGAATAATCGAGGCTGACTCCATATCTCCTTTTTTCTGTAAAATATTTGCTATTCGATGCACCTCACTTCCCAATAGGGATCGGGGATGCAAAGGTAAATATGGAATAGAATAAGCCTCACTTTCAAAAATATATCTTGCTGGGCACTCAGTAAATACCCCCAGTTTTGAGGGCATTACTGAGCGAGTGCGTTTCAGCATACTTTGATTCATTTTTGTATCAATTTGATTGTGAACGCAAATTGGCCATCACATATCCCATACGACGCGACAATTCAAAAGTATCAACAAACTCAATATCCTCCATTTGTAACGAGAACTCCTCAAGTTCAGGATTGGCCTTAAAAAGAATTTCTCGATTCCAGAATGGATGAACAACTACAGCCCAACGTTCAGGACCGATACTAATTAGTGGAAGATTTCCAACTATCTTTGTGGAACTATTAAATAATGATGCAGCTTCATTTGCTAATTTCAATGCATTACATTGCCAGTCTTCAATGCTCGGGGCTGTAAATTTACCATATAGTCCTGCATCGTAAGTGTTATCTAAAAGTAGCTGAATAGCATCGAGACCCAACCTCCAATCCAACAATCCATGATAGGCTTGGTTACCATATCTGTGTAGACATAAGTAACATCCCTGAAGACATTTTTCACGATGTTCTGGATATAGTAACTCTTTTAACGGATAGACCTCTTTGTCACTGGATATTGCTTTCAAAATTTCAATAATAATTGGCTTACAAGAGCTCCCTTTCTGCTGTAATCGCTCACATAAACCAGAACCATTAACGAGCCGATCGGCCATTTGTAATACAGGCGAATAGGAGCCATCTTTTAACATTTGCACTCGAGGCTCCAAAATTTCAATTTCTTCGGGGTCGATATCAAATAGCTCTTTTGAAGCATAGTTGACGATCATAAAAGATGCAGACAACGCTGCAGCCCGAAAAGCGGAGGTTAATGTCCCCTTAGAGTTTAGCAGCTGAAGTCCTTCGGGCACATTGGTTACCATCAATGCTAGTAAATCTGTAACTTTGGGAGCGGAAAGATAAAATGATGGGCTGCCTTCTTGTGTAGGTGTAAATCGTCTCTTCAGAGATGAATCTATTTCAAGAACATTACTGTCCAGCCAGATGTTCTTTGCCATTAGATACTCGGAAAGGCCTTCTTTTCGATATTTGAAGGATAAGTTACCGTGTTCAGCACTAAAACCACTCCAAGTATTATTGCTATAAACACCGCGATTTAATCGATGGAGGCAAATTTGTGATTGGAGCTGAAAGGTAATATTGCTATCAGGCTCAGAAATAGCTGAAAGTGAATAAGCTTCTGCAATTGATACTCTACTACCTGCTGTCAGCGTTTGATCAAAATCTTCTTTAGCTGGCTTTTCTTCTAATGTGGTTATAAATCCATTAGGTACATAGCATTGGTAATTTTCTGCTTCATCCATTACAGCTCCACAGGCTGTACATTCCTCAGTTTTTTTACTTGCTGGAACCCAAACTTTACATACTGGGCAAACAACCATTCTTCGAGATTCACCCGGTTCATTACTATCGGAATTAAATTCCATAGGATTTTTGTAGCTCTGCTTTAACATACCGGAATAACCCGCAGTAAAATAACGGCGTTTATCCTGTACAAGATATTTTCCCGGTGCAAACTCCTGAATCGCAATATCAAGGTCGCGATCCATACTTGCAAATTGAATTTCGTCCTCATTTAGGCTTATAGGTTTGGTAAGCAAGTTCCGAGTTCTGGTTGGCATGCCATACATAGGAAATTTGCCCTGTTCTGCTAAAGCCTCTGCTAAGCCCTTTTCTGCCATAGCATCATCATTAAGCACAGAGTAAATATCCTGTATTACACTTTCTGAAGTTAAAATTTGCGCTATTGTCTGTACGAAGTTTTTATTTTGCTCCATACAGACTTGAGCATATTCATCACGTTTCTCTATTGTCGCATCTAAAGCCTGACGAATACTCGGCAGCCATTCAGACTGATGTTCTTTTAGCCAGTGAACGTAGAAAAACTCGCCATGGTTATCTGGTTTTTGACTACTAGAATCAACAGGCCATGGTCGGCCTAAATGCTCTGTTTCCCGCCTAAGCCATTTAAAAGCTGATACTAGCCAGACCTTACGCACTAACCTCTGACAAATCATCTCCAATTTAGTAGTTAAAAACGGAGGTGGTGGAAGATCTCCAGTTATTTTTTCTGGATGACGGAAATAAAATAGATCATGACTTTTACTACGACATGCAGTCAAAACAAAAGCAAATGCTTGGCCTCTACGTCCTGCCCGCCCGACGCGTTGCTGGTAGTTAAATCGCTGGGGAGGCATATTGGCTTGAAAGACTGCACGTAGATCGCCAATATCAACTCCGACTTCCATCGTTGTAGTAACGGAAAGCACATCCACAATACGAGCAGCTCTGTCCAGGCTCACTTCTGGTTCAAAGTCTTTTAGACCTGAAGGAAGAATATCATCGTCATCAGCAATCAATATGCCCTTGAACCTGCGCAGCCTTGCAGCTGGGTTCTCAGTCATACCAGTGAGTTCTTCAGAACGCATCCTTCGAATACCAGGAAATTGTGTAATACGTTTGCCAAGATAGTTTTTGGTTTGTAGTGTGCTTGCGCCACCAGATGGTTTTTCTGGTAAAAGTGCATAGCAACGCGTACATAATTTAGCTCCATGATGTAAGTGAACTCGTCCACAATTGCTACAACGCCAGAAGTTATGCGCAGAATCAATCAATCGAAAATGAACCTTCCCGATATCAATAATGCCTCCCTGATGACCAGTTCGTTCAAGTAAAACCAAAAACTCCCCGATTAAATCTAAGGCTTTACCACCAGAATGCTGGCAAATCGCATCAGCAAAGCGACGCAACCTGTTTTTCTGGTTCACATCTGCTGCAGAACGCCAAATTGTTTCCTTATTCTCATATTGTGATGGGCTAACTCGGTAAGCATCGGCGAGTACGCGCAGCATTGCATCAAATTTCGCCAGTGTTTCCCGTGTGTGGTTGTCGGTATACGGAAGACAAGGATAACCCCATCCGGCCTCTTCTAGCGCAAAATAGGTTTTACTAAATACACTTTCTCCAGCCAGTTTTTTCAAATCCCAAGAAATTTCTTTACGAGCAACATCAAGATTTTCTTCATAAGCAGGATGCTTCGTCCAACACAATTCGCCTTGCAGATCTTTGTCAAATAACTGTTGCCAGGAAAAAGTAACGATATCTTCTTTATAATTTGTCGGATCCGGAACAGGACTAATACCAGTTGGATCTGTAGGATGGATGCCTGCTTTGACCAACTTGGATAACAGTTTATTTAACCGTTTTCCAGCTTCTGGAGCTGCTGGTTCTAATATTTCACCTAGTGAAATACTATCCACTTGAGGCTTTGAAAGTAGATCGTTAATGTATTTACGCTCTGTTGATAATTCTTCAAATTCGTTTTCTTGTTCATCAGAAGAGACATCAAGTCCAGCCAAAATTTTTCTACGCTTAATCACTTCATCTAAGCGTTCTTTCAATTTGTCATGGGATATTTTTCCTGCCTGAAGCTCTTTTAGCGCATGTACTACGATCTCCCTACGAACATCATTATGGTGACCAGATTCCAGATCCAAAGCTGCCTTGGCTGCATCTTGCCGACTGTCGGAAAAGGTCACTAATCGTTCGTTAGTACTGGAACGCTGTAATTCCGCCATCAAAGTACTAGCTAGTAGCTGTGTAGTTTTTGCAAAACCGACTCGAAAACCGCGAATTGGAGACTTTTTCCCTTTACCAAAAACATAAGATGTACCGCATGCCGGACACTGAAAAGGTAGAGCAGTACCCTGAGATTGACTAGATGATTGTCCTCTTTTCGGGGTATCAAACTTTCCTAGGGGTACATGATAAAACCATCCTGCAATATTAGTTTCTGGTAGTTGGTTTTTGGGAGATATTCGTTGGATAGTTGCTGTAAATGGGTCATAACTGGCTTTAATCCATCGGCCAAAAGAACCTCCATCATCATTTAGGAGTTCTTCACCTTGAGGCCAGAAGCGATTAACAGTAGGCATGAATAATGCGTATTCTTCAGCGGATCGACGTTCAATCATGACAGATTTAGCATGTTCAGGAAGTTGATCTGTATCAGGATCGTTTGGTAGTAATTCAATACGTTGCTCTACTGAAAAACTTGACGGCTTACCGCCGAAAAATAATGCAGCACAACATTCACAATATAAAAGTTCTACACGCCGCGATTTTTTGAGCTCATATTCACGCAGCCCATAGCGTAGGCCTGACTCGACAGTTAGATCATGAAACAGTTGATGATTTATTTCCTCAGTCGTTGCGAATGAGGGGAATGGTAATGGTGCAGCATGTAATCCTTCCAATGCGCGTAAAAAGGCGTGAGCTCTAAAACGAGGGAGATTTATATTGTTAGGAAAAGGATGTTTAAACCATTGCAACCAGTGATCAACTGTTGTCCTTAAATATATTAAAGCGCTGACACCTTCGCGTGCATTGGGATGATCTCCAAACAAACGTTTTGCTAATCCGTTTATTGCTGTAGCACATAGAGATTTATCATCATCAATACACCCATTTTCCAGCATGCTTGAAGCTAATATGACAGACTTTTGCGCAAGGTCTTCAGCATCAGCACCTTCAAAATAGCATCCCAAATTTCGGGCAATGTTATACCAGAGGTCTGCATTTTCTGAAATTAAACTATTATATTTTAACTGATTAACAGCGTGACAGAATGCCACGACATCGCCACAAAAATTAGATGTTTTTACAGGTGGCACATGCGTTCCATTGACTATGCAGGTAGCCCAGTCTTTCGCATTTGAATTTATAGGTAATCCGCGCCGACCAAACATGCCCCAAAGATACTCAATACTTTGCTCTCCTTCGGGACCTTCTACTGGTAGTGAGGCGCTAGAAGCCAGAATACGTAATTTATGCCGATGCTGCGGATGATCCAACCCCAGCCGATTAATCAAATGTTTCAGCAAATAACTGACTTCTGTCCCTGCCGTACCACGTTGGAGATGCAGCTCATCTAGGACAAGATAAAAATAGGCATTATGATCACTTTCAAGCCACTTTTGAGTCTGATCGAAAATTGGATCATCGATTTCACGCACGAGCATGGTTGAAAGCATGCTCGTGTTGGTTATAAGAATGTCAGGTGGTGTTTTTTGCATATCCCAACGGCTAAGAACTTCCCCACCTGAAGGTTTGGGGAAATTAAATTGCAGGTTGTCATCTTTTTCCAAAACGCCTTGACGTTCAGCTTCTATATGAGTTTGCTCAACAGAATTAAGATATTTTCGTAGTTCTATTATTTTATTTGCAACGCGCCGTTTTTCTTTTTTGTCATTATTTTTCCGGGGATGATTCAACCATCCAGTTACTTTAGTTGCACTTGTGTAACGGCCAAAGAATATTCGATTGCCCCCAAAATGAGCATCCATAACCTTATGCACCTCATTGGAATCCAAAGATCGACGCATACGCACTAGCTGATCCTCAACCAATGCATTCATTGGATATAATATTAATGCTCGAACGGCTTTGGGACGCGTTGGAGCTTCAAATTCGCGCATGAAAGTTGGTTGAGCATTAGGCTTTTTCCACCAAGGTTGCCAACATTTAAGTTCGGAACTTTGTGGCCACCCGCTTGCCTCTTTTGCTATTTGCGCAAGAATAGGAAGTAGGAAGGATTCTGTTTTACCTGAACCAGTACCAGATGTGACAATCCCAGGCATTGCTGGTTGCACGCCTCTTTTCAACATGTCTAACTGATGAGTATAAAGTTTATATCGCCCCTCTGAGGTCTTGATTGAATCCCTAGGAAGCAATCCCCCCAAACATAGGTCGATGAATGCCGCTCTTTGCTGTGCAGTAAATCCCGGTAACCATTTTTCACCAATAGCGGTATTTCGTAGATCGCTGATTGTTAAACCATAATCTTGATATCGAGGCATTGGTTCCAAAAATAAATCCGCACACAAAGTGCCTTGCTCTTCAAGTAATTCCCGACGGTATGCCTGGATAATAGGAGAACCAATGCGAAATGCAGTTTCGAGATAGGTGATATAAAAATCTCTGATAGACTCAAAAGTTTCCAATGGGTTATTCACAATAACTCCTTTGATTATGGCCGAAACAGGCAATCTAGTTCCATGTAAGCTTCGCCTTGTGTAATTTCCTGAGCATAATGTTTTAATGCTGGAGATAACGATTCAATAACTGAAGTTATTTTCTCCGGGGTACTGCGTCCAGCGTTAAAAGCCAACTCAACTATCGCTTGTGATCTTTCATCAGAAAAACCAAATGCTTTTAGCACCGTTAACATTGTTTGCTTATTGTTGCCGTAATGCTTAGCCAATTTCTCGGGATCAGTGAAAAAGAATTGCCGCGACGCTGATGTCATATAAGTCATCGTTATATTGCTTGATAAATCAGCTGGTTGCTCATCACCCCATACTGTATCAGCAAGAAAGACCGGCAATTTGTGAGCCATTGGCCCTTGTAATGGAAACGTGCTTTTGCCAACGGCAAATGTCAGCACAAATAACACCGGTTGACTGAATAAAAGATGGCGTAAGACATGATTATTGTCTGTCCAACAGAATCCCGATGAATGTTCATCACTGAACAAACTATCACTTAGCTCAGGTAGTAGGGTTTCTGGTGGTGCGCGGTTAAATCCACGTAGTTCCACTATTGTAGCTACACCGTTAGTTTGCTGATGCGTTAAATAATCTCCTAAAGTCATAGAGCAAGTTGTTCCTGCACTTATAACCAAGGTAGGTGATTTCATTAAATCACTAATACTAAAAAGATCGCCATGGATAGAAACCACACTCCGGACGCCTCCTGACATAATATTGGCCAAAGAGGAAAGTGTATTTTTAGTATATTTTCCTGTTAATCCAACAATTGATGTAACGTTTGCTGCAGCAACGATACTGGACAAGAGGTCTTCACTTAAACCCGTTACGAGCGATTGTTTTGCTATCGCAGCTATTAACTGTTTTTTAGAGTTTATTTCGTTTCCCATTACCGATATACATTGTTCAGGTTCTGACAAAGGTAACGTTCGATTGGAAGTTTGTTCAGGTTTCGCTTTAGGATCTAGTTGAGACACGCCAGCAGTTGTACCCGCGATAAGCGCTCGCAATAAAGCAGCTTGTGCTAATGTTTCCACACCATCTTGCGAGGCTCTTTCAAAAGTTTGCCTGATGCGCAAATCCAGTTGGTTTTCCTGTTGACGCAAAGCCTTCTTTAACTCTTTTTTTTGTTTCTCAATTTCATCTTCAAGCTGAATCTTTTTTTCTGACAATAAGACAATCGCCTGCCTAAACTGCTGTTGCTCATTTTCATAACTAGCAAGTATCGCTTTTTTCTCTAAATCTATTTGGGATTGTACCGCTGGTAATGTTAACAGTTGCTGAGTTATGTCGCTTAGAAACTCCCTTGATGCCATCGTTTTTTCAAGCTGAGTTAAAGCGCGATGATAAGCTTTATTATTTGGTTTATGTTCAATTATAAAATGAGTCAAACTTTGTATTTGTGCTTTGCTGAAAGAAGGAAAATCTATTGATAAATAATTTTCTTTCAGTAGTCGCTTTATCCAAGTACTGGCTGGTGCACAATCATATTTATCGCTGGTTATAGGGAGTTGAGAAACTATAGTTATTTGCTGCGAACCTAATTCAACGCATGTTAATTCTTTATAACTATCCAGAGGTAAATCAAAATCATATTTTTTCGGGTCGATTAGATTTCCAGGAAACCTTAGCCCAACTCCATCCATAAGTAAAAAAATCACAGGAGATTCTTTTTGTGGATGATAGTGAGTTAATAGCCAATCCCTGACATCATCTGGTTCAGTAGATAAATGAGGAAGCCTTACCACACGGTATACATATGATTGATAACGGGTCAGTCTACATTGAGCAGGCTTATCGGAGGGTTGATGTGTAGCTTGCCATATTCCTAACTCACCTTGTGTGACATTTTGGGGGAAATGGCTATTGAGAAGTCCTACCACCTCTCCATTATGAGGAAATAGAGCCTTAGTTTGCTCTTCAGACAAATAATACAGTTTATCATTAATAAATAGGGCAATAGGTAAAACAAAAAAAACGCCAGATGGAAGTAATTTCGATACAACACCGATAAAGGAAATATCTTCTATTCCATAATCTATGTCACTTAATAAAACTGGTTCTGCCTGTGATGTTGTTACGTAATCAATTACCTTCTTATCATTACTGGCCCAAAATCCTGCAATTACTTTTTCGAGCTCATGTACAATTGGTGCAGGGTGAGCTAATAATTTTTCTTTCCATACATTGCTCGCATCCACTTCCCCCTTAACAGCTTGAAGAATACCAGCAACAAACATCGGTATTACCCGATTCGAATAAGATATGTTGTCCCCCTGAATTATTGACAAACATTCAGTGATATCTTCATCTGTCAAATCTATAACTGGATATTTTGGCAAACTATTTGTGAAGGCCTCGGGATCTTCATCATTGATTAGCTTAATTTCTTCATCATTAAGAAACTGTTTAATGATCTCAGGACATGATTCAGAAACATAGAATCCAAAAATTGCGCGCCACAATGATTTTGTAGACTCTTTTTTGTTCTCACAATTTTCGTTTAACAGAAGTTCATTAACTATTTTAGTTGGATCATCTTGTTCAGAAAATTGTACGTTAGTACGAAACCATCTCAAAACTACAGACCTAGCTCTAGGTGGTAAGGTACTCAGTAGATGTAATCTTTTTTCCTTAGTTCTAGGTAAATTATCAACTTTTGCTCCAGCTAGAATAAGCTTTTGCTTACTCTCCTTTAGACAATTGCTCAATTCATAGGGCTCTGCACCAAAGTCGTACATCTGACTGAGTCGTTCTTTAATGAGATGCTGTTTTTTCGCCATTCTGATTGAACTCCTTAACATTTTGATGGCTAAAATTTTAAAATCAATCAGATTTCTTTGCCTGTATATGCTATTGAACTCTTCTGAGTTTTATAGCTCGCATCCGACGCTGAAGTGCTCTATCAAAACAAGATTCTGATGTTTTGTCTGAATTATTTATATTGCCCCACAAATCACCACCTCCTCCTATGAATGAAAAATTGCCATCCTCATTAATAGAAAGACAACCTCCACCAAAATGTAACCACCATAGAGTTATAGATGGAGGCAAAGATATTATATTTTTTGACCAAAAAATATCGCCATTATCGCTTTTACTACCCAGTTTTTTCTGTGAAAAAATAGTCTGAACCATTAACCCCCAGACAAAACTATCAGTTTGCCAGTAACCATTTAAGGTACTGATAAAATAGCGATTACGTTGCTTTTCCCGATTGCGCATTAAAGCATTGCTACTGACGTTGTTTAAAACTAGCTCTTCGGACCATTGAGTGTTCTCTTTCTGCCAAATCGCCACATTAATATTTGGCGGTAAAGCAGTGATATGTTCTATCTTGGATATTGGTAGTAGTACACCACTGAATGGGCTAATTGGAAAATTATCTCTGGTGATAAATCGCAGACCAAACCGTTCAGCCAACAATTCTGCGAATTCAATTTCCGGCAGGATTAACTCTATACAACCTGTTGCCAGATCACTGCCTGACACTGACCACCGCTTTGCTTGTTCAGAGTCTCTCAATAAGCTTTGCAATTGGTTGCGTTCTTTTTTTGTCAGCAGTCCACTGATCCGGGCTACAATATTCTGACCGACTTTTAAAGTAGAGATAGTACGATCGGCCATTGATACAACTTGATAGGGTGCATATCGACTTTCTACTACACAAAGCCAGCCTGCGGCAAACAACATCCGACGTAATCGCCATGCATGAATTCCCGTTGCCATTGAAACTAATTTGATATGTTTTTTTAGTTCATCAAATGGCAACGTACTGCGTTTTTGAAATCGTAGTGCCAATGCTTCCGCTAACCATTCAAGCGACTCGGGTATAGCATTTATATCGATAAGTTTGCATTCTTCGAGAGAATGTTCATTTTGTTGCCATAGTGACCATATTCCTCCAAGCGGGATAAATTCATGTTCATTTGGTGGAATAGCAACAGCAGATACGTTATGTTCAAAATCATCAAGCGACTCTAATATACCCAACGGACCATCAGTCAACCAGTTAGACCGCTCATTTATTCCACGGTATGCTGAATAAGGGGCATGGTCTAAAACGTGAATATCACAAATTAGTGGAATTTCTTGTTGCTTCAGCGTTAGAAAATATCGACAAAATGCTTGCCCGGATATTTTTGATAATTTTTCTGGGGGAATATATAACCCCTCTTTGTTCAACTTAAGATCTCCTGTTACCAATGTTCTACCAGCAGAATCACTAATTTCATAGCTTCCTCCAATAGCCCCTTCCATACGAACAAATGGGGTACTGGCTGGATTGAGCAATATCGCCTGACCATATCTAGCACCTCCTGTAAAATATGGTCTTGCAGGCATCCAGTTTTGAATAAAATAACGCTGAATAGCCTTGGGCAGCAACCTTGCAAGCTCCATTAGGTCATTCTGATTTAATGAATCAAATAGTATTACTCCCCAGTCAGAAGAATCTGAACTGTGTACTAACGTATGAAATTTTAAGTTAATTAACTTACATGCAGCAAGAAGTGATTCAATATACGTATTGCGAACTACCAGACAAACTGGATCATTATCAGAATAACGGCCATTAGAGTTAACATAGCCGAAATCATCTCTAAAAAGAGGTAGACAGCCCGCTAGCAATGCCATACCTACTCTCGACTTAGATAATTTCTGTTTTGGATTTTTTAATATTGAAGATATTCCCCTCAGCGTAGAGACGATATTGTCCTCATAATATACTTTGCTATAAATTCCATTTTCAGCCGAGAAAAAATTTAATTTGTCGAAATCTAATATATCTGCACATTTATCGTCCATTAATAAATAAATTTCAGGGGCCCATAGATTAGTTGCATCTAATTGAATACAAAAGTGACCATTTGCAACTGCTCGTTGAGTTTCCTCATACAAGGTAATATCTCTCACAGCCCCCCATAATGGACTATTATAAGCATCTGATAATGAAAACTTTAATAAGCAGTTATTAAATATACCAACTTCATTCCTAAAAACCTCACTAAAAGAAGATAATTGGCGGTGTAAGATTTTGTTTACTTCATCAAAGGACGAATGACTATCTAATCTTTCTTTAATAAGTAAATCACGTAGTTTTTTTTCATCTTTATAAGAAGGAAAAGAGAGACGTTTAGAATAACCAATTAGTGTTTCACGTTGAGGGTCAGGCAAAATCAAACGTGCACATTTTTTTTTAGAAGAACTCCATCTCTCTAAGCTTTCCCACATTTTAGGTAGGTCGCTAAATATAAATTTTTTATCTTTATTAAAACCTAATAGTAAGGAAAATCTTACACGAAAATCACCTTCTTCATGAGTGTCATCATCCGCACTAGCAGCAATCAACGTTAAATATAAGATAGCGAAATGAGGAGGAATACCTCTTGTTTTTTCAAATACATCAATTCGAGGTTCATATTTAAGATGACGTTGTATTTCATAATGCTTTTTACCAAATGCATTAAGAAAACTACGCTTAGCATCTTCTTTGCTACGAGAACCTTTTAATTGCTCAAAAATCTGCCCTGTAGAATCAATCCGGCTTAATGTTAAACCCTCGTGAGATGGTTTAAGAAAAACAGATTCAATAAGAGCAGCATTCCACTCATCTAAAGAAACTGGAAAAAATTCACCCATTTCCATCACCTATCTTTTGTTGATAGTTTTTTCAATCCAGCACCAGAAAACAAATGTCGAAAAAGGACTTCTGCTAACATTGGAGGAACTGCATTACCAATCTGAGTAAATTTTGCTTCAACATCTCCTACAGGCTCAAAATCATTGTGAAACGTCTGAATCCGCGCGCATTCTCGCCATGACAAACGTCTAGCCTTTTCTAGTTTTGGACGAAGTGAATTTGTAAGTAAGTGTTCATATTCATCGGAAAAATCCCAACGTTGTTTCCAACCGTCCTCAAGATTTGACCAAGTCAATTTCATTACAGGACTAGCTGGATGCAACGTTACATGTCGCCAATTAGCTACGACAGTATAAGCAGGACCATCCCATTTAGCTTTACGATTTCTAGACATGAAATACCATGAAAAATGTCCTTCGGGATCATGGGGGCGTTCGTAAAATTCCCCTTCAGGCCATATAGGCAAATCACAAATAACATCGCCATGAGAGGTATAAGGTTTTAAATGTGGGTTCTGTTTGGTCGCTTTCCCGTGTGTAATTGATGGAAACTCAAAATACTGATCTAAATCGCATCTAACACCAATAATGAACAGACGTTTACGTGACTGCGGAATACCGTATGCTTTTGCATTAACAAGATGATAACTAACTTCATAACCAGCTTGCTTGTATGCTGTGAGCTGCTGCTCTAGGAAGCTTCCCGCCCCCAATTGCTTAAGCCCAGAAACATTTTCTGCTATAAAATATTTAGGACGAACTATATTTAATACACGTAAAAACTGCGTATAGAGATTAGTTCTGACATCACTCCCCGGCTTTCTGTTACCAGCCATCGAAAATGATTGACACGGATAACCACCAACGACAACATCAACGTGCGGGAAAGTCTGTATACTTGAGATATCGCCATGTCGAACATCTGCGTGAGGAAAATATTTATCCAGTGTTTTACAAGCATCCTCAACAATATCATTAGCAAAAACGACCTTACCTCCAGCAGATTCAATCCCAAAATCCATACCACCACAACCTGAAAACAGTGAAAGCACCCGGATAATATCATTGTCTCTTTCAAAAAAAATGTTCATATTTCCATACCGGGCATGATGTTACATAATTGTGTTAACTGCATAATCTGGCTGTAAATTTAATAAAATCTTGAGATGAAATTATACCTGATATTTTATCGCCTAATAAGAATATATTGATATCTAAATTTAAAAATCGGCTAACCGGTTAAAAACAATCTGTAGAAGCGCAATGACAATATGTGTCCACAGCAATCTGAATACACATAGTTAAAATCATAACTTTATTTAGTAAAAAATAGCTCTGATATATTCTAAGGAGGCCTCACGCACAGAGTTAAAAGACACTATTAAATTGTTTTTTACAATTTTATTCAAATAAAGATCTGTGAACTTATCCCGACAAGGCGAGAGCCTTCAATTTATGTTATTAATGGCATTCTTCCTAACAAAAATTAATGTGCGTAGTAAACACTTCATATGTCAATCATAGCTAGGTGGAAAATGACTTCAATCAACCCTTGCCATACTTTCCCTGGTTCAAAAATGTGGACAAATTCTAATACCATTGGCTGTGAGCAATAAATGGACTCAAAATTCGTTGGCTACCTCTTCAAAATCCTGTGTTAACGATTTTTCATCAGGCAATGCAACAATGATGGTTTCTAATGACGCAACGATATAACCATCAATCATCTGTCCATCAGATTCAAGTGACGCACAACAAAGCACTGTTTATGTATACATAATATTTTAAAATATCTGTATCGCAAGCGATCTCTAATTTTGATAAGCAGTGAGAAGTTGAGTTACCGGAAGTACGCCTGCCAACGGGTCTTCACTTTGTCAATTTGCTCTTCAGAAACATCGGCAATGGAATACACGAAAAATTGCTTGCCATTAACGTCTAATGGACGCTTATGATACTGAATTCGCTTGGCTGCTCTGTTTTCATCCTGTACATCAACGATGTCTTGTTCTATTGGAATACTAAGCGCCTGACCATCTAAAGGCCCACCGATGAAGATATAGAGCTGTCGTGATTGCATATTGCTCATTATTGTTAGCATTGAAGTGTTATTTCAAATCTTCTCATGATTAGCTGAGAATCTGAATTAGCGATTTATTGGAGCGCATTTCTGAATAAAAAAGAATGTTCCGCCAGCAAGGGGCTTTCGCCCCTTGCTATCCCCGCAGTAAAAATCATGGCTTACAATTGCTTCTTGGCATCGATCATTTTTTTTATCTCTATCCCCAACTGAATAGATCCGATGATAACGGGCAAATATTTATTGGCGGTCTCGGTTTGTTGTTGCCATTTTGGGTGCTGCGCCAATACATCCACTGCGGATGTCAGAATTTTCTTGATCGTCATTTTAATGATTTCCTCTTCGTGTTCGTTCCTGCCACTACGGTGTGTTTTGGGGTTTAAATCACCTTTAATACACCACGCAACAAATTGTTCATCTGAAGAAAACGGGTGTTCTGTCATCTTACTCATCTGTCCAAATGCTCTGTCTAAACTTTCCGGCCTCGCATACGGGCGGAACGGATAATTGCGGATAAAGCATCCTTTCTGCTGACAAAAATGGTCCATATTTTCAACAAGAATTGAACGAGTGCCTTTGCTATCAAAATAAATAACATTGTCTTCACCTGCGTAAATACCGTGTTGTGGAACATCACCCTGATAGGTAATGATGTGGTCTGCGATTTCCATCGTTTTGTCCTCATAAGGAAATAAAATGCCCCAATCGAGGCAAAATAGGATGAAAGATAAACCTGAGAATTGGCCTTCAGCCATTCCAGTTTTGTATTGGATTTATTGATAGGTTTCGTGGATGTTGCTATTGCTATACGAAGTTGGTTTTTCAGAGAAATATTTTGGGGAAGAGTGAATGCGGTACAGTAAAAAATAGAAGGAGGCGATGAGCCTCCCTTGGTATCAAATGTTGACTAAGGTAATCAGTTGTCCCACATCAGACAGCTAAACGCTGATGTGTTGGTTGCAGGCAGCGTACTAGAAACACCTTTAATTGGTAGGGCGAGTTTCTGACCATCTGCGGTGACGATTGTTATTGATTTGGCTTTGCGTAACTTAGCCCACATATCGTAAAAATTGTTTTCGCCGACACGAGAACTGGTTTCATAAGGCGCACTGTATTCACTTCCGTTGACGATTAACGAAAAACCTTTTGCGGCATAAGAGCCATATTCTTGCCCTTTGACGGTGGCGGTCATAGACACCTTGGTCGTATCACTGCAGGCGATATATAAGCTGTTGTGCGCATCGACCACGGCGGTGTATTCGGTTGTTCCCTGACCCCAGCCACTGCTCCACTGGCCAGCTTCGCCATAGGCCAGCGCATTGTTACTCAGCAACACCGCTATCGGTAAAAGTAATGATGCTTTCATTATTTGTTTTCCTTATCCAATGTAATAACCCAGCACATTTTGCATAAAACCACTACAAGCAATGATCCCAATAACGCCACCGATGAGTTGTGGACCAACTTTCCAGAATAGACGTTGTTTGAACATATCTTGAGCTCCATTTGCTATCAAGATATCCGGTTTGACGAAGCGACGGAATAGTTCACCGCCCATCAAACCCAGTGACACAAAAAGAGATCCAAATACGAAGAACCAAAAATGCCCCCAGAATCCGAGGTGAGGTGAGCCGCCAGTAAAGAGCGAATAAATCGTGGAAACTAAAATAAACAGAGTGGCAATGATCGGATAACGGATCATGGTTTCTTCCTTAGTATATGTAGTGGAGTCTGTTCATCTGGACTGAAGGCGAAGGTAACCAGCCATGCGAGGATGAGTGCAGACGCATAAAATGAAGGATGTGATATGTATTGTTTAACGTAAAAATTGGTTGTTTTGCGTTAATAATCAACCTTCAGGGATGATGGCCACCTTTTTAAACCCTTACGGTCAATGGATCTATAGCCAACTATAAAGGTTGACTGGAGGACTCATGACTGAGATCAACATTGAGCTGCTGACCAAGACAATTGGGAAAGCAATTGCACGCCAACGACAACAAAAAGCCATGACGCAAGAGGAAGTGGCAGAGTACCTAAATATCGGTATGGAAGCTGTTTCCCGAATGGAGCGAGGTATTGTGGTGCCAACCATTGTTCGACTGGCTGAGTTGGCTCAACTTTTTGACTGTGAGTTAACTGACTTCCTACGTGAAACCAGCAATCGCCCTACTGAGCAAAGTATTATATTAAGTCAGCAATTAGCCAGATTGAATGATACTGACCGGAAACTATTACTTAATACGATGATGCAACTGGTTGAACGGCTTGCTGATTCTTAAGCATGAATATTTGTAGTTAACTTAATTTGTTGTATTAGCCTGTTTCCCCAATTTAGGCGTTAACGTTGTTTTTCTCCGTTGTTGAATAGGCTGTTCACTGGCTATCTGATGAGTGAAAACAGCAGTTTTGTCATCGTGAAGAACTGGTCCGTCAGGATAGAACTCTTCCATGACCAGCGGTATCTCTTCTTCCGAGTCTTCGAACTGGCCGTTTTGCAGCAATTGTCGGGCGGTGTGCTCCAGCTCAATCATGCCTAAACCCGCTTCTAAATCGGATTCGGCAGCATCTTTGGCTTGGCTGATAGTTGTGGCAAGTTCAGCGCCATCTCGCAACGTCAGGTCCACGTAATACACCGGTGTTTGATACGACAGTGTGGTGGTCTTGGCGCGAAGCTTGAGCAGTAAGGGCAGATAACGCGTATTACCGCCACTCAATGCCTGAAAGTATTGCAGACGGGCGGCTAAGGTTCGTACCGAGTTATAACCGGTCGTTCGGAAGATGAAACTGCCTAACTCATCGCCTTGACCATCAACCTGCACATTCAATCGGCCATACAGCTTGCAGCCATGTTCTCGCGCATACGGGCAAAACTGCGGGCCTGCACAAGGCTGTTCTTCTGTGCCACCGGCTGCACTCACTCGTCTGGCTTTCTCACCATCGCCAACACACAGCGGTCGTCCGGTTTGTCGGTCAAACGCGCTGTATTCCGCACGCAGATTTAAGTCGGTGTCGTTAAACAGCATCCGAACCGGTATCGCGCGAATTTTCTGATTTGGCGCGGCTTCTGAGAGTTTTTGATGCAGCGGGTGCAGTAACCATTCCCCCTTGTTTTTGATTTGTGTGGTTAAGGTAAAACTATCGTCTTTCTCCGGTAACCATTTATCGTTTTTACACACTAAACGGCCAATGGAGATACGCCCGATGACAGGCGGGGTAATTGCCAGTCCTTTAATCATACGGACTCCTAAATATGGGTTAATGAGAAGGATGAGCAGTGGTTTGAATGGTAAAGCGACGTGAGCCCGGAACAGGTTTGCAGTATTGTTGGATCAACTCAGGGTGTTCCTGACTGATTTTATCAACATCAGCAACCAACCGGTCTTTGGCTTTGCGCCAAGTAACTTTGCCTTGCTGGAATAACGCAGCAGTACAGGTGCCTAACGCCACTTGAATGCGTTGTTTGATTTCGGACTCTTTGCGCTCAGTAACTTCCTTCTGTTCACGTAAATTGAGTAATTCCGCAAACAGTTGGTTGTATTCCGGCGACTCAGATAAATCGAGCGTTTGGCCGTTATCCGCAGGAAACAGGGATAACAGCGCTTTGCCTGCATCATCAGAGCCATCGGGCTCAGGTTGTCGGTTGTCTTGCACACAAGCCCAGAACTGCGACTCCCGCTCGATTAAATCTGCAATCTTGTCATCATCGCGTTCAATGCGATAAATACGAAAATCCTGCCCACCAATCAACACCGCCACATCAGCCCAAGCATGACCGGTCACTGCCAATTGATGTAATACCTGACATTGGTAAGCAACTGGTATCCCATCCACCCATTGAGGAGCAGAGTGATAACCCGCCGTTTTAATTTCCAATATCCCGCAATCCGCTTTTCCCACCACTTCACGGTCAAGGTTCGCCAGCATAAATGGGTAGTCAGGGTGCTGAAGCACCGCATTGACCCGTCGCACACGTCGGCCTGTTCTGGCTGCATACACTTTGGCTAATACCGGCTCTAACACCGTTCCCCAAATCACGGCTTCCTTCTCGGATAAATCCACAGCTGGTTTACGATTGGTTTTCTCAAGCCACAGCGATAACGGGCTTTTATACGGTGATAACCCTACGGCTACCGCTGCATCCGAGGAGCCAATCCCTTGTGCTCTGATTTTTAACCATGCTTCACGGCCTAAATCAGTGGTCGAGGCCAACCGAATGGCTTGGTAATAACGTGCTTTCATAGAAACTCCAGAAATGAAAAACCCCGAGGGCAAGACCGCTCGGGGCTACTGAATGAATGGAATAAAGGAGATAAAGGCAATAAATCAGTGAACGAGCGTTAACGCCTGTTCTAACGCTTTGTGTTTCAGTTGTGCGCCCTGACCAAACCAAGCGGAATCAAGGCGATTGTCTTGATTGCGTGCTCGACGATGATGGTCGACATATTCCGTGACCGCATTCAGTAACCCCCACGCCGTACCGCTGGCAGCCGAGTAATCTGACCCCATGCCTTCACCCAGATACAAACCACTCACTTTTTGGAATATTTTGGAATCAGCATTGGCTTCGCTGTATTCCGGTTCATTCAACACAATACGCAAATACTGGTCTGCTTCCTCGGGTGATACAGAACGCTGTCCCAACTGCTTGAGATTACGCATAAACGCATCCCAATTAGAAAAGCCCAGCCCTAATGCTTCTTTCACCTGCATCGGGTCAAACTTAGTGGAGTGCGGTACTTTCACGGCACCGGAGCTCTCCCGTGTTGCCATCTGCAAGGTGTTATTACACACCACACGCACAGAGGTGAACTGCGCTATCGTACACAACGTACCGTCACAACTGGTGGCTAATAACAGATAGGCTTTAATACGGTCATTGCCTTTAATGCAAGCTTCTTGACCGGTTTTCGCTAACGCCCAGAGTTTACGTCCGCCTTTTAATACTCCTGCTGTTTCTAATTCAAAACCACCGACAGAAACCAAGTCTTTATAAAAGTTCAGCACCTCATGCGGCTGCACGACTTTATAACGATTGGAGACCACCGATAATGGTTCTAATGAATCAGAACGATAAAGCACCTTGGCATCGGAATGAGAACGAATATTTAACGCAGCTCTGTCAGCATTAAATAAAACGTCAGACTGTTGAATAGACCAATCCATACCCGCCTCTTTAAGCCAGACATTAATCGGCTGTTGTTCGGTGAGTTGATTACCTAAACCGTGCCATGGTGTTGCACCGGTATAAGCCATCGATGAGATTTCGTGAGCCATACACCCTCCAAATACTAATAAAGATATATTTCATCCATTGCGATGATTCACAGGGATGATATATATCTGAAATTATTTGGAATTAGAGCACGTTAGAGTGACATCTAGGGCGACCCGCAGCAGAGGTACGAGCTGGTAGCTCCATTCGACCGTAGATGCGGCATTTGCCGTCAAGTTGTACTGCGATAATGTTTTCATCTGTCTTAGTCAGATAATTAGCCTGCAACAGTGCGACGCGTTTCTCATGATCAAAATAATTGATCTGTCCAAGATAACATTGCAAGTATTTCAACTTATCCGCATTACAGTTGAAGTATGTTCCTTCTCCCTTTGTAATAGACAACCAAAGCTCTCCTAGCTGCCGTCCTAACGTAACATCTTGACGGACATCGGCCCCATTAAAGAAGAAAAGCATATGGTAGTGGAAGGTCCTATCTTTGCCATACTCTAGCTTCCAACAAAGCCCCTCCAAGCTGAGATATTGTCGTTTTGCAGCCCGAAGAAACGATTCTCTGTCATCAATTACCCGCTCTAGCGTTAACCCATCACACAGAGTTTCTCGGTAATGAAAATCGATCCGAACAACCAATAAACGACTAAAGCGATTAAATAATGCATCAATATAATTCTGCATACTTTCTGTATTACGAGTGGTAATCCTAGATAAATTCAACAATTGCTTTTTGAAGCGAAAATCTGTTTCTGTTATTTCTAAAAATTTGTACAGAAACGAATTCAATTCATCAGCAAACGATTCATTTGGTTTAATTCGATATTCACCACTAAAAATCCTTACCACTAAATTTGTTGATTTCATCAAGTAAATAAAGAGCCGAATTAATGGATGTTGTGGCATTAGATCGTCATGTCTTAGTATTAAAGAAACTGTGACATCTAAAACATCAAAAAGACGGCAATTACCAGTCCGCACATACCACCTAACGTCGCCACCTACACTTTGAACGACAGCATAAGGATATCCAACCTGCTTTAATGCAGCAGGCAATTTTAATATATCTAAAACAAAATCATTTTCATTCATTTTGAATTCCACCCTATACTTGTCAATCTATCAAAATGATAACCAGATCAATAACAAAAATATCTATCACCCAAGTCAACCTCAATTAATACATTCATTCAAATACATTCTTACATGTATATTTAAATACTTAATGGATAATTAAATAGGAGTTCAATTGGATTAACATCCAGAATGACTAAAGATATTATTAAGTTTAGTTATTACCAATCAATACAATCTCAGCAGTATTAGCCAAATAAAAGCACCACACAAACTAAATTACAAACCAAATAACATAAGAACCAATATTAAAAATTTAGTTTAATAAGCATAACAAGGCCAAAAACCATTTAAACGAAGACACTTCCAATCAGAAATAGAACAATTAGAGTTGTAAAGTTGTGGAGAATATAGCAGAGATAAAAACCATTACAGTTTACTTTCTATCCATGCTATTAATTGATGCTGCATCCAACCAACACTATTTGCACCTAGCTTAATTGACTTTGGAAATGTAGGATCATATCGAGGTGATTTCGAATTAGTCCAATCGTAGATGGTTGATTTGGCAACACCAATCATAGTAGCAACGTCTTTAATTCTAATGATTTTTGGGGAGTTAGGAATGTTCATTATTACACCTCATTCAATGCGTCAATAAATACATGTCGTTATGCGTTTGTTTCACAGAATGAGCTTCGATGTAATTTTTTACGTAATTAACTTAAACAACATTAGGGCATCTTCCTGTAGTTTTGTGGCCTGCTATCTGCTATCTGCTATCTGCTATCTGCTATCTGCTATCTGCTATCTGCTATCTGCTATCTGCTATCAATGATTAAGAACAATAATTCTTATAGTTAAGAAGTGATTTTTGACAAAAACCCCACTTAAAGCACAGTTTCATGTATTTCTTATAAAATAAGAATAAAAAATATATACGTAAATCAATCTTAAAATATACTAATATCATTGATAAAATAATCGTATATGCATCTATAGACATTCAATAAGATTCCAAAAAATCAACAAAAAGTCTACGTAGTAGAGATTAAAATTCATAAGGAAAAATGAGTATGTATTGGGATCAAAAAAGAAATAAAAGACTAATATCGTTTCTTTATAATTCTAACTTTTTTACGGGGGCTAATCTTAACGAAAATTTGGAATTCGTCTTCAGTACACCTAATACGCTTGATCCGTTCTATATTGATCAAAGAATAAATTCCGCAAGATTATCTGAAATGAGCAATACACTAGATGGAATTATAAATAATTCCATCTCTGCAATGATGAATAGATACCCGGCTAAGATTACAGGTCCATTAGAAGATGTCATTAATCGCACATTAAATGCTCAAATCAATATATCTCCAACAAATGCAGATATAACAAAAAAACTAATTATGGAATTGGAATGCTATTTCCATAAAAACACATTAAATGATAATGAATTTAATTGGATCTCAATTGACAACCAAAGGCTTGTTGATTTTGTTTGGACTTCATTAAAGATCAGCACTTTCAAATCCTCAAAAAGTGATATAGAAATAAGCTTTGACTTAGATAATGGGATTACAAACAAGCAAAGTGAGTTTTACAAAACACATCGCAAAAACCACCCATATAAAGAAATGCGCTTAGAAGAAAATATTACTGATTTGAAGAGCAAAACTGAAAGTATTAAATTATTTTTTGATTCATGGGGCGAACCATTAAATATACAAAAAAGCCTGATGTCATCAATAAAGGAGAAGTGGGACTCTATAAAAAATAGAACTGAAATTATAGATTGGTTAAATAGAAATGAAGAGCTAACAATGTGGTCATGGTCTTACATTGCTGACAACTTATTAAATAAGAAAATCCCAGAATGGGTTGATATTTCTAGTGCAGATCAAAAAGAGAATGAGAGAAAGGCAAAAGCTACAATTATAACCTTATATGACCTTCTTGATAGAGAGTCAGAAAAGAAACTACTAAAAAGCCAACTATCAAAAAATGGAGCTCAGCAGAAATACAGAGAGAAAGAAAAAAACAACACAAAAGCATTGAATATATGCATATCAATAGAAACAAAAGAAAAATTAAATAAACTAAAGATCACAAAAAAATGCAGCATAAAAGAAATCATCGAAACATTAATAGATGATGAATTCGAAAGGCAAGGATGTTAATTATTTCTTCTTTCATAAAAACATAACTGGATGGCTTATAAATAAAAGTTCATTCAGTTATATAAAAAGAAGATAGTCTAATACCTTAAATTATTACTTATCATATATCTCCGCAAATAAACTCATTCCATACTGTCATCATATTTCGACGCATTTCCAATAAATCAGTACGGTGATAAGCTGCTTCAACTTTATTCTGGATAGCATGTGCTAAGGCCCGCTCAGCCAAATCTCTTGCATACCCTTGTTCACTACACCAATCTCTAAAACTTGAACGAAATCCATGTGCTGTCGCAATCCTGTTTGGCGTGCTACTTGACGCTTTGACCCTTCTCAAAAAGGATGTGAATACCATATCCGACAATTCAACTTGATCTCTTGGAGAAGGGAAAACTAATTCGTCATGCAATCCTTTTACAGTATTCAATATTTGAATACATCGTGGAGTAAGCGGTACTCGGTGCGCTTGTTTAGCCTTCATTCTTTCTGCAGGAATAGTCCAAATACAACCATGTAAATCAAGTTCAGACCATTTCAACCCCCTTATTTCACCTGAACGACATGCAGTGAGAATTAAAAATTCTAAGGCTAATCGAGTCACATCATAACGTTCAGAACTTCTTAAGGTATGCTGAACAAATTGAGGCAACTCACGCCAAGGCATTGCTGGTTGGTGTTCAGTCCGAATGCTTTTACTTGGTTGTGCCGGTAAAAGATGCTCAACAACATCAACAGGGTTAGATGAACAATAGCCATGAGCCCAACCCCATGCCATGACAGCGTGTATGCGCTGTTTAACCCTACCTGCCGTCTCCGGTATTTCTAGCCAAATAGGTTGAAGTACGTTAGCTATGTGTGCAGGTAAGATAGCGTCGAGAGTCGTCGATCCAATAACTGGAAAAACATATTGCTCTAATGTAGAGATCCATTGCTTTCCATGTTTTTTATTTTTCCAACTGGGCAATAAATTGGCGTGAACTTGCTGCGCTGCGTCTTCAAAAGTAGGTATCTGAGGCTTGTTTTCGGTAAGAGCTATTTTTTCTAGCGGATCTTTTCCATTGGAAATTAGACCACGCATTTCTTGAGCTAATTTACCTACCTCAGCAATACTAACCTCAGGGTAAGTACCCAGACCAGCGTTACGGCGCTTTCCGGTAACAGGACTTACATAACGTAAAACCCATTTACCATGCCCTTTACTCCCAGAGGGATGCAACGCCAATCCAGTTATACCGCCATGTGCAATAGGTTTATCGTCAGGTTTTACATTCCTAGCTTTAGTGTCCGTAAGTATTGCCATAGTATTCATCAATAAATTTATGGTATGCCATCCAGTATGCCATTTAATTTAAATTCCTGTTAGATTTCGTTGGTTTGGATCGGACACGATCCAAACTATGAAATTGATATTATTGTATTTTATTTTTATATTTGTATCGCATTGGACTTATATTTGGCGGGCTATCTCTCCGCCAAATACTTTGAAAAAGCCCTGACAAATCAGGGCTTTTTCATTTCTGCTATACCGATATCCCACCATCGATCTTACTCAATATCAAAAGAGCTGGGCTGTGAACCGAAATAAACGGCGCATGTAAACTACGCCCACCCCGCCGCCAATCACTTGCCCCCAAAATATACAGCGGCGGCATAAACTACCCACAAGCACCTGTTCTTATAACGAAAGAAAGGTGCTTCATATGTCAAAATAGACTCAATAAAGGCACTCTCTTTCTGGCAGTAAGACGGCAAAGTGCTATGGTAAATGGTATACGCCGACTACCAGCGCACCGGAGGATGGTCATGCGTCATTCCATTGCTCATGACCCCGTCCAACTGCATGACCGGATCACAGCACTCACGCACGCATTAGCAGCGCAACCCGAGCCGGTAGCCGCGTTATTACCACTATTAACCGAGCTCAGCGAATATCTACAGCTACAGGCCAAAAACAGTTATCGGCTGTTTTTCGAACAAGCCAAAACGCCGATCCTGCTGATTGACCCCACGAGTGGGCACATTGAAAACGCCAATCAGGCAGCAGAAAAATTCTATGGCTATCCCCGCGCGCAACTATTACAACTGGCGATCAGTGATATTAACTGCCTGACTCAAGAGCAGATCAAACAGGAAATGGCCCAAGCGCTGGCAGAGCGCCGCTCCTTCTTTTTGTTTCCGCATCGATTGGCGTCAGGGGAAATTCGTCAGGTAGAGGTACATTCCGGCCCCATCGTCATTGATGACCAACATTTTCTCTATTCGACGATTTATGACATTACTAAACGCATTCAGGCGGAAGAGCTACTTCGCGTCAAACGTCAACGCTTAGAAAATATCATTACCGGTACCCGCGCTGGCACCTGGGAGTGGAACATTCCGGCTGGCACCGCCGTCTTGAATAACCGCTGGGCAGAAATGATAGGCTACACACTGGATGAAATCGCCCCATTCGATATGCAAATCTGGCGGCGTTTTGTTCACCCCGATGATGTAGAAAAAGCCGACATGTTACTGGCACAACATTTTTCCGGTGAGCTTGATTATTACGAATGTGAATTACGCATGCGGCATAAACAAGAGCACTGGATCTGGGTATTAAGTCGCGGCCAAGTGCTGGAACGTGATATTCAAGGGCACCCTTTATTAATGGCGGGGACACATCAGGACATTACCACCAGTAAACTGGCCGAACTTCAATTGCGGGAAAGCGAAGCCCGTTACCGCGCATTACATGACAGTCTGCCGGTCGGTTGTATTTTGCAAGATACCCAACACCAAATCATTGCCGTCAATGAAGAGGCGTGTGCCATTTTTGATGTCAATAAGTCCCAGCTATTAGAGAAACAACTGTCGTCGCTTCCTTGGCAACGTCTTAACGAAAGCGGGAAACCATTGCCACTGAGTGAACATCCCAGCGAGCAATGTATTCGTTCTGGCAAAGCGATCCGTAATTTCATCATGGGTATTCAATTTGAGCGTCGCATTACTTGGCTCAGTGTGAATAGCCAGCCACTGTTCCGGCTGGATGAACCCCAACCCTATGCGGTGATCAGCAGTTTCAGTGACATTACAGAGCAAAAAAGAAACGAAGAGAAACTATCGCTTGCGGCCAGTGTCTTTACCGAAGCCAAAGAGGCCATTTTGATCACCGAACCGGATGGCCGTATTGTGCAGGTCAACCAAGCTTTTACCGATATTACCGGTTATAGCGAAGCCGAAGTTTTAGGTAAAAATCCACGCATTCTGCACTCGGGTTATCAAGATCTGCAATTCTATAAAACCTTCTGGCAACAGCTGCTGCAAGAAGGTCATTGGAGTGGTGAGATCTGGAACCGACGCAAAAATGGCGAGATATTTGCGGAGCTGCAAACCATCAGTGCCGTCAAAAATGAGAATAATGAAACTCATCACTATGTTTGTTTGGCGTCAGATATTTCCCATCAAAAACAACATGAAAAACAGCTGGAACAACAGGCCTATTATGATTTACTGACGGGCTTACCTAACCGCAAATTACTGACCGATAAATTAGTGCTGGCCATGCAACAATGCCAGCAAACCGATAATCTACTGACTGTCGCGTATATCGACCTCGATGGTTTTAAACAGATCAATGACACTTATGGGCACGCCATCGGCGATCAACTATTGATGGCGGTGGCTGTTCAGATGAAAAAGACCTTACGGGAAACCGATACGGTAGCCCGCATCGGCGGTGATGAATTTGTCGCATTACTCAATGTCAGTAAGGAACTCAGCCACTCACTACATTTAGTAAAACGACTATTGCATGTCATTGCCAAAACTATTCTGATTGATGATTTGCAGCTCAAGGTCAGCGCCAGCATCGGCCTCGCCTTTTATCCGCAATCGGAAAATATCCCGGCTGAACATCTGTTAGCACAAGCCGATCAGGCGATGTATCAAGCCAAACAGGCCGGAAAAAATCGTTACCATATTTATGCTTCTTCGCGGGAACATCAAACAGAACCTCTTCGCTAATATTCTGACTCATTGGTCAATATTTGCGCCATTTCGGACCATTTGCCCTGCCACCTGCACCATGATTGTTTTTTAACCAATCACTAATCGCCCCATCACGCGCATTTATTCCGCTTAATCTGCTGAAAAATAGGTTTTTTATAAATTGGCATGCCCTCTGCAAAGAAAAACCTAACCAAACAGTCAAAAAATGCAGAGGCGTGGACGCCATGAAACATTCCCTTCAACTGCTGACGACGGAATCGTCGCCTGTGCAAACCGAGCCAGCATTGGCGCGTCCAGTTATTGTGGCGCGCAATGCCAATCTGATTTACCCCGCTGCTGACAAACCAGTACATGCACTACATGACATCGACCTGACCATTCGTCAGGGGGAGTTTGTCTCACTGATCGGCCCCTCGGGTTGTGGTAAAACCACCTTGCTGCGCGCAATCGCCGATCTGGAATCGATCACCTCAGGTGAGCTGCTGGTCAACGACATGACTCCATCGGAAGCACGGTTGTCGGGTGCATACGGTTATGTGTTTCAGGCTCCGGCGCTGTTTCCGTGGCGCACCGTATTGCAAAACGTCGTCTTACCCTTGCAGATCCAAGGCAAGATGGCCGCTGAAGCCGAAGAGATCGGGCGGGAGCAACTCGCGCGTGTTGGCTTAAGCGGTTTTGAGGGCAAATACCCGTGGCAATTATCCGGCGGTATGCAACAACGGGTGTCGATTGCCCGTGCACTCGGTTTTAAACCCAAAATTCTGATGATGGATGAACCTTTCGGCGCGCTGGATGAGATCACCCGCGATAATCTGAACCAGCAGCTACAAGATCTCTGGTGTGAAGAACAACGCACCGTGGTGTTTGTGACCCATTCCATTTCGGAAGCGGTTTATCTGTCGACCAAGATCGTGGTGATGTCGCCACGCCCCGGTCGCATCGTCAAAATTATCGATTCACCATTACCGCGTGAACGCACCTTGGGGCTGCGCGATACCCCCGAATTTATGCAACTGGCGCATGAGGTCAGAGAGGCATTGGCGGAGGGGCACCATGAGCATTAACTCCTTCCGCCAACATGTCATCCCCGTGTCCGTGATCGTCGTGTTTGGTTTACTGTTTTGGTATTGCTTAACCGTTGGGCTCAATGCGTCTGGCGCCATCGCCCGCGTGTTGCCGAAAGATGGCAGTTGGAGTTACAGCGACCTGATTCATGCCACACTCTCGATGAGCCGCCCGATCTTACCGCCCCCCCCACCAGATCATTCAGGATATCTGGGTCAGCCTGACCAAATGGTCGATCACCTCACCGCGTAACTTGCTGCTGCACACATGGGTGACGGCCAGCGCAGCGCTGACCGGTTTTGGCATGGGCGTTGTATTGGGGCTGCTGTTAGCGGTGTGCATTGTGCACTCCAAAACGCTGGATAAAGCCCTGCTGCCCTGGATTGTCGCCTCACAAACCGTACCGGTGCTCGCTATCGCGCCTATCGTGTTGATCATCTTAGGCAGTCTGGGAATCACAGGCTTACTGCCAAAAGCGGTGATTGCCATGTATCTGTGCTTTTTCCCCGTCACCGTGGCGATGGTACAAGGTTTACGCTCACCACAACGGCTGGAAATGGAGCTGCTGCACACCTACGCCACGGGCAAGGTCGATACTTTCTGGTTGTTGCGTTTACCGGCATCGCTGCCCTTTTTGTTTCCGGCATTTCGGGTGGCCATTGCCAGCGGTCTGGTCGGCACCATGGTGGCGGAATTACCGACTGGCGCACAGGCTGGTTTAGGTGCTCGTCTGCTGACGGGATCGTATTACGGCAACACGGTACAGATCTGGTCAGCCTTGGTGATGGCTTCACTGCTGGGGTTACTGCTCACGGCCATGGTCAGTCTGATTGAACGTCTCGTAATGCGCACAAGGAGACCAGCATGAAAACAACCGCTTCCGGCTCAATCAGCCTGACACTTGCGTTGCTGTTGACGCTGATCTCGTTAACGCAGCCATTCCAATATATTGAAACCGGCTTGATCTACACCCTGCATGGCCCCTCGATGCTGATTGCTGTCACGCTAATTGCGGCTGCCTTGTCTGCGATTTGGGTGCCGATTGGGTTTTGGTTTACGGCCCTGTTCACGCTGCTGGTTGCACTGGCCGCAGGTCAGTTGGTGCACCTAGGTGCGTTGGCGCAACCGGCATCCGGCTATTGGTTGCAGGTGATCGCCCTCGCGCTGCTGGCGCAACTGACGGTAACTCGCCTGACGGAATGTCATCACCCCAGCCTGCCCAACGGTGCAGTCGCTGCTTTGTTTGGGGGTTGGTTGCTCTATTTCTGGCAACTGCTGATCACGGTGTTTGCGGTGCCGCAAGTTTTGTTGCCTACCCCATTTGCCATTGTGCAGGCCATCGTTGAGAACGCCGGGTTACTGGCCGGTGACTTTGTGCAAACCGTTTTAAAATCGGTAGTGATCGGTTATCTGCTGGGCAGTGGTTTAGGCGTGCTCACGGGCATTTTGATTGAACGCTTCCCGTTTCTGCAACGCGGTTTGTTACCGCTGGCGAATCTGACCAGCACCATTCCGCTGGTTGGCATCGCACCGATTGCGGTGATGTGGTTTGGTTTTGACTGGCCCTCAAAAGCGGCAGTGATTGTGCTGGTGACCTTCTTTCCCGCCCTCGTCAGCACACTGGCCGGCTTGCAGTCGACCGGCAAACTCGAACGCGAGCTGATGTACTCCTACGCCGCCAGCCCGCGCTTTACCTTACTGGCATTACGTCTGCCAGCGGCCATGCCATTTATCTTTAACGCCCTGAAGGTGAACTCCACGTTAGCGCTGATCAGCGCGATTGTGGCGGAGTTTTTCGGCTCACCAACCGCCGGTTTAGGGTTTCGTATTTCAGCGGAAGCGGCCCGTATGCACATGCCGATCGTGTGGGCTGCGATTGTGGTGGCTTCCGTTGTCGGTTCTGGCCTGTATGCCGTTGTGGCGGGGCTGGAACGTCGCGTTACGTTCTGGCACCCCTCAGTGCGCAGTGGGTCGTGAACGTGTGTTACAACCGCAGCGAGTTTCATAGGGACTTGATGTGTTTCGAAACAAAAACAGAGGATCAACCGATGACCAATAAAACTGCTTTTCGTAAACATATTCTCGCCGCCGCAACCACCATGGCGATGGCCTTTACCGTCACTGGCGCACACGCCGCCGAGAAGGTAACACTACAGCTGAAGTGGGTGCCACAGGCCCAGTTTGCCGGTTATTACGTGGCGCAAGAAAAAGGCTTTTATAAAGACGCCGGGCTGGATGTCACCATTAAACCAGGTGGCACCGATATTTCACCGGTGCAGGTGATTGCCGGTAAATCGGCCGATGTGATCGTCAACTGGATGCCCGATGCCCTTGCCGCGCGTGAAGCCGGTGTGCCACTGGTGAATATCAGCCAGATCTACGATCGTTCCGGCATGATGCTGACCTGTAAAAAAGCCAGCGGCATCAGCACCCCTGCCGATCTGAAAGGGAAAACCTTAGGCGTCTGGTTTGGTGGTAATGAATACCCGTTCTTTAACTGGATGAACAAGCTCGGCTACAAGCCGGATGTTGATATCAAGGTGCTGAAACAGGGCTTTAACGTCGACCCGTTGCTGCAAGGTCAGGCTGACTGTATTTCCACCATGAATTACAACGAATATTGGCAGTTGATTGATGCCGGTATGAAAGCCGATGAGCTGATCACTTTCGCCTATGAAGACCAAAAAGCCTCGACACTGGAAGACGGCCTGTATGTGCTGGAATCCGACCTGAAAAACAAAGCCTTTGTCTCGAAGATGGCGAAGTTTGTCAAAGCAACGCTGAAAGGTTGGGATTACGCGGTTGCTCATCCGAAAGAAGCGGCTGAGATTGTCGTGGAACAAGATGCCTCTGGTGCCGCCACCGTTGAGGTGCAACAACGCCAGATGGAAAATGTCGCCAAGTTGATCACCAGCGCCAACAGCAAAAAAATGGGCTATCTCGACCCTGCCGCGTATAAACGCACCATCAGTGTGTTGTTAAGCGGTGGCAGCTCACCGGTGATCAAGAAAGACCCGGGTGATAAAGCCATGACCCACGTGGTTTGGGACGCCGCCGCAAAATTGTAACGTTTCCACCTGCGATCTCCTGATCCTTGCCCTGTAAAGGTCGGGAGATCGCGCCTCTTGCTGCAAAATCGTTCTCGTTTGTCATGCCATAGTGATAAAGTGCCCGCACATTCAGCCGTGCGATTTTCGCTTTTTTCCGTTACCGATGTGCCTTATGACAATCAATAACCTGTCTGCTGATAACGAATCGACTCTTACATCCAGCCCTTATTCGTTGCTGGATGAACTCTCTGCGCAAGATGACGAGGCCAAAGGCCGTATCCGCCTCAACAATGAAGCACTGATTCTGGCTGCCGCCGAACGCACCTTTTCCCGCAGTGGTTTTAAAGGCACCACCATGGCACAGATCGCTGACGAAGCAGACCTGCCGAAAGCCAATCTGCATTACTACTTTGGCAATAAACAGAACCTCTATCTGCATGTGTTAAATCAGATCTTGCACGACTGGTTAACGCCGATGGATGAGATCACGCCAGAATCTGACCCGAAACAGGCCCTCGAAGCTTATGTGCGCCAAAAGATGAAGCTCTCGTTTGAACGCCCCGACGCCTCAAAGCTGTTTGCCAATGAGTTACTGCAGGGTGCCAAAGTGATTCATGAACTGCTGCACACCGAGTTGAAAGAGCTGGTTGCCAGCAAAAAAGCCGTGATTGAAGGCTGGATAGTACAGGGCAAGATCCGCTCCGTCGACAGCACACACCTGTTTTTCTCTATCTGGTCGATCACCCAAACCTATGCCGACTTTGATATTCAGATCAGAGCCGTTTTGGGGGAAGAGGCGGATCATGCCGACGCGCAGGAACGCGCGATCCAGCATGTGTTGTCAGTGGTCTTCCGTACTTGTGGGCTGGAATAACACCAGCCCTCTGCGCATTTTTACAGCAAATCGAGCCCAACTGCGGTGCAATTCACCCCAAAACGAACATCTTTTACTCACTTCGCATCCGATCTCATTGCCTACTTCCTCCATTAAATGCCTATTTAATCGACATTCCTGACCATTTGGTCAATTTGGCATAATAATCGCAATGCTTTACGTGAAATCCTAACCAATTAGTCAGGATTCTAATAACTACAGAGTTTCACGGAGGAGCGACCCCATGAAGAACCCGAATCCTGTCGGATCTGATGCCCCCGGTATCTTGTCAGGCCGACTCAGCAGCGCTGAATATGCTCGAAATTTCTGCGACAGCCATGCACCACTCAATCTGTCACAAGCATTAATTGAAGCGGACCGCTGTTATTACTGCTACGACGCTCCCTGCACCAAGGCGTGCCCGGCGGGCATCAATGTGCCAAGCTTTATTCACCGTATTGCACAACAAAACGTGCGTGGTGCAGCAGAAGTGATTCTGGAAGCCAACGAACTCGGTGGCATGTGTGCCCGCGTCTGCCCGACCGAAAGTCTGTGTGAACAAGCCTGCGTGCGTAATGCACAACAAAGCAAACCGGTGGAAATTGGTTTACTGCAACGCTTTGCCACCGACACCTATTTTGTTGACCCGGGCAAACCACTGTTCAGCCGTGCTGCGTTAAGCGGGAAAAAAGTCGCGGTGGTCGGTTCAGGCCCTGCGGGTTTGACCGTAGCGCACCGCTTGTCACGGTTGGGGCATGATGTTGTGCTGTTCGAAGCCAAAGATAAACTGGGCGGCCTCAACGAATATGGCCTCGCCAGCTATAAAACCACCAACAATTTTGCCCAGACCGAAATCCGCTGGTTGCTCTCGATCGGCGGTATTGAAGTCAAAACCGGTCAAGCACTGGGCCGTGATTTCACGCTTCCTGAGTTACAACGCGATTACGATGCGGTGTTCTTAGGCATGGGGCTGGCCGGTGTCAATGCGCTGGGCATTACTGAACCCGCCGTTGCCGGCATTCGTGAAGCAGTTGATTTTATCGCGGAACTGCGTCAGGCCGACGACAAAGCCGAAGTCGCCATTGGCCGTCAGGTTGTTGTGATTGGCGGCGGTATGACTGCGGTGGATGCCGCCGTGCAGGCGAAAAAACTGGGCGCCCGTGAAGTCACCATGGTCTATCGCCGTGGTGAAAATGCGATGAAAGCCTCACAGGTGGAAATTGACTGGGCACGCAGCAATGGTGTCACCATCCGCCACTGGGCCGCCCCCAAAGCCATCGTTACCGAGCATGGCCATCTGTTGGGAATGACCTTCGCCGTCACGCACGAACAAGATGGCAAACTCGTCGAAACGGGCGAAACCTTTACCCTCGCAGCCGACATGATCTTAAAAGCCATCGGCCAGACTTACCAACCAGAAGCTGCTGGTGCACCACTGCAATTGCGCGGTGGACGCATCGCCGTCGATGACGATGGCCGCACCTCACTGCCCGGTGTCTGGGCGGGTGGCGACTGTGTCGAAGGCGGTTTAGATCTGACCGTCGATGCCGTGCGCTTAGGCAAATTGGCCGCCTTTTCTATTGATAAAACCCTGCGCGCCAGTGAAGGCGCATCCCCTGTTGCGCTGCCTGTAGAGGAGTCTTGTCATGGCTGATATTCGCAGTAATTTTCTCGGCATCAAAAGCCCGAATCCATTTTGGTTAGCTTCGGCACCACCGACTGACAAAGAGTATAACGTGGTGCGCGCCTTCGAAGCCGGCTGGGGTGGCGTGGTTTGGAAAACACTGGGCATCGACCCGCATGTGGTCAACGTCAGCGGCCCGCGCTACGGCACCTTGCGTTCACAAGATCGTAAAATCATCGGCCTCAACAACATTGAGCTGATCACCGATCGCAGTCTTGAAACGAATCTGGAAGAGATCGCCCGTGTGAAACGCAACTGGCCTGATCGCGCGGTCGTGGTTTCCATCATGGTGCCGTGTGATGAAGAGTCGTGGAAATTCATTCTGCCGCTGGTTGAACAAACCGGTGCCGATGGTATTGAGCTGAATTTCGGCTGCCCGCATGGCATGAGTGAGCGAGGCATGGGTGCCGCCGTCGGTCAGGTGCCGGAATACATCGAGATGGTGACCCGCTGGTGCAAACAATATTGCAGCCTGCCGGTCATCGTCAAACTGACGCCGAACATTGCCGATATTCGTTTCCCGGCCCGTGCCGCAAAACGCGGTGGTGCGGATGCCGTGTCGTTAATCAACACCATTAACTCCATTATCGGCGTTGATCTCGACAACATGCTGATGAGCCCCAACACCGGCGGCAAAGGCTCGCATGGTGGTTATTGTGGTCCTGCAGTCAAACCGATTGCGCTCAACATGGTGGCGGAGATTGCCCGCGACAGCGAAACACTCGGTTTGCCGATGTCCGGCATTGGTGGCGTTTCGACGTGGCGCGATGCGGCAGAGTTTATCGCGCTGGGTTGTGGCACCGTGCAGGTCTGCACCGCCGTGATGGTGCATGGTTTCAGCATCGTGCAGGACATGATCAGTGGCCTCAACAACTACATGGATCAACACGGGTACAACACGTTAGATGATTTCCGTGGTAAAGCCGTGCCAACCGTGACCGACTGGCGTTATCTCAACCTCAATCACGTCGAAAAAGCGGTGATTGACCAAGACAGTTGCATCAAATGCGGCAAGTGCCACATCGCCTGCGAAGACACCTCGCATCAGGCTATCACCAGCACGAAAGATGGCGAACGCCATTTCGAAGTGAAGGAAAAAGACTGTGTTGGCTGCAACCTGTGCGTCTCCATTTGCCCCGTAGAAAACTGCATCAGCATGCGCAAACTGCAGCCGGGAGAGATCGATCTGCGCACCAATACACCGGTCAGTGCGGAATATGCCAACTGGACAACGCACCCCAATAACCCGATGGCCATCAAAACTACCGCCGTCGCCTAAACGACCGAACACAATAACCGAGCTGGCGCGAAAACCGGCACACACTATGCCTAGTTATACCCAACGTAATTGGCGTGCGGCCAGACAACGTCAAGTACGAAGGGTATAGAACCAGCTTCGCGAGCAAGAGGGATCTAGTATGAGCAAAAGTGTATTGATTCAAGGTGGCACCGTCGTCAATGCGGATCGCGAGTTCCGCGCCGATGTGCTGTGTGTCGATGGTCTGATCGTCGGCGTCGGGGAGCAGGTGCGCGAGCATGCGCCGCGTGGTTGTACCGTCATCGATGCCGGTGGGCAATATGTGATGCCCGGCGGCATCGACCCGCACACCCACATGAATTTTCCGTTTATGGGCACCACCACGGTCGATGATTTCTACAGTGGCACCGCGGCGGCGCTGGCTGGTGGCACGACCTCGATTATTGATTTCGTGATCCCAAACCCGCAACAGCCACTGATGGAAGCCTATCGCGATTGGCGTGGCTGGGCCGAATCGGCAGCGGCGGATTACGGTTTTCATGTCGCCATCACCTGGTGGGATGACAGCGTGCATCGCGATATGGGCACCTTAGTGACGCAGGAAGGGATCAACAGCTTTAAACATTTTATGGCGTATAAAAACGCCATCATGTGTGACGATGAAACGCTGGTCAACAGCTTCCGCCGTACCCTCGAACTCGGTGCCATGCCCACCGTGCATGCCGAAAATGGCGAACTGGTTTATCTGTTGCAACAAGAAGTCGCCAAAATGGGCGTCACTGGCCCGGAAGGTCACCCACTGTCGCGCCCGCCGATGGTGGAAGGTGAAGCCGCCAACCGCGCGATTGCCATTGCCGACGTATTGGGGGTGCCGATTTACATTGTGCATGTCTCGTGTCAGGAATCGGCCGATGCCATTGCCCGCGCCCGTGCGCGCGGTCAGCGCGTGTATGGCGAAGTGCTGGCCGGCCATCTGGTCATCGACGACAGCGTCTACCGCGATCCTGACTTCACCAAAGCCGCCGCGCATGTCATGAGCCCACCGTTCCGCGCGAAGCCGCATCAAGATGCGCTGTGGCGTGGCCTGCAATCGGGCCAGTTGCACACCACCGCGACCGATCACTGTACCTTCTGTGCCGCGCAAAAAGCCGCGGGCAAAGAGAACTTCGCCAAGATCCCGAACGGCTGTGGCGGCGTGGAAGAGCGCATGGCGGTGATCTGGGATGCCGGTGTGAACACCGGCCGGTTAACACCAAGCGAATTTGTCGCCATCACTTCCGCGAACACCGCCAAACTGTTCAACATCTACCCGCGCAAAGGCATTGTCGCCGTCGGCGCGGATGCCGATGTGGTGGTGTGGGACCCAACCGGCAGTAAAACGCTGTCAGCCAAAACACACCATTCCAAAAACGATTTCAATATCTTTGAAGGGCGCACCGTGCAGGGCATTCCCACCTACACCGTCAGTCAGGGCAATCTGGTGTGGGTCAACGGCGAACTACGCGCGCAAGCCGGTGCCGGGCGCTATATCAAACGCCCCGCCTTTGGCAGCAATTTTGCCGCCAACGCGTTACGTGCCAAAACACTCGCCCCCACCGCCGTAAAACGCTGATCGCTCACGACCCATTTGAGGAGAAAGGAACATGGATACCGTCATTACCGCAAAACCAGCCTCTGCCGCCGTGTTACCGGATGTGCGGGTGAACGGCGACCGCTTATGGCAGTCACTGATGGAGCTGGCCAAAATCGGCGCGACCCCGAAAGGTGGTGTGTGTCGTCTGACCCTGACCGACCTCGACCGCCAAGGGCGCGATTTGGTGATCGGTTGGGCCAAGGAGGCGGGCCTCAGTGTCACCATTGATAAAATCGGCAACGTCTTTATGCGCCGTGCGGGTAAGAATAACACCCTGCCGCCGATCATGACCGGCAGTCATATCGACACCCAGCCGACTGGCGGTAAATTCGATGGTAACTTCGGCGTGCTGGCAGGGCTTGAAGTGATCCGCACACTGAACGATTACGACATTGAAACCGAAGCCCCCGTCGAGCTGGCCTTCTGGACCAACGAAGAGGGTTCACGTTTCGTGCCGGTGATGATGGGCTCTGGCGTGTTCGCAAATATCTTCTCGCTGGAACATGCCTACGCCGCCACCGATATCGAAGGCAAAACCGTCAAAGACGAGTTGGAAAAGATCGGCTACATCGGCACGGAAAACCCGGGCGAACACCCGATTGGTGCCTATTTTGAATCGCATATCGAGCAAGGGCCGATTTTGGAAGATGAAGGCATCACCATCGGTGTGGTGCAAGCGGTGTTGGGCATTCGCTGGTATGACTGTGTGGTAACGGGAATGGAAGCGCACGCCGGCCCCACGCCGATGGCACTGCGCAAAGATGCCATGCAGGTTGCCGCCAAGGTGATGCAAGAGGTGGTCGCTATCGCCCACCGTTTCGGCCCGCATGGCCGTGGCACAGTGGGTATGGTGCAGGTGTTCCCAAACAGCCGCAACGTGATTCCCGGTCAGGTCAAATTCTCGATTGATTTCCGTAACATGACCGATGCACTGGTCGATGAGATGGATGCCGCGATCCGTGATTTTGCCAAACAAACCGAAGCTGAAACGGGTTTAAGCATCGCCATTAAACTGGTTTCTGACTACCCTGCCGTGCCATTCCACCCCGACTGTAAAGATGCCGTGCGACGCGCTGCCGATAAGCTGGGTTATTCCAACATGGATATCGTCTCCGGTGCCGGTCACGATGCGGTGTATATGGCAGGGCTGGCCCCAACCGGTATGATTTTCATTCCGTGTAAAGATGGCATCAGCCATAACGAAATTGAAGACACGCAACCGGAACAAGTCACCGCGGGCGCCAACGTGTTGCTGCACGCCATGCTGGAGCGGGCCGGCGTGGTTGGCTGACGGTTTTTCTTCTCCTTGCCCGATATGACAACAGCCCGTCAGGGCTGTTTTTTATTATCGCGCGATGTAGCCGACATTATAGATCTGCGCCGGATATTCAGCGGGCAATGGGCGGTCATGCCATAAACTAAACCGGACGAGCGACCAGCTGGTCGGCTCAAACGCTACCAGTGATGCAAGAGCACCCTGATCGGTGATTAACCGGCTGGCATGAGTTATCTCTTGTGCTTTTAATTCAGCCAAATCACGATACGCTGGAATAGGCATGATCTCGCGACTGGCATATTTTGCTTCTCTGATAGCGTCCTGTAACCCGGAAAACCAAGGTACCCAGGTTTTTACCGATGGCACACCAAAATCACGGCATAACCGGGCAAAACCAGCTGAGCATAAAAATTCATTCATCCCCTCGCTATTTTCCCACAGATAAAACGGCGCATACAGATTCTCTGAGGCCGGTTGGTTTTCATCCTGACAGGCATAAAGATAGGCTTTAAATTTCAACCCGTTAAAACCATTGAGTAAATGACCCTTGCTCTCAATCCGGTTGCGGATCAGCGCCATGTCATAACCCGCTGGCAGTACAAAACTGTATTGCATACAAAGCATCGTTCATCTCTCCTGATCACTGCCGATTCATCATGGCAGAAAGTGGTTGACCACCGGAAAACGACCAGTCAGTCACCGATGTCATCTGAATGATGACCATGACATTCTCGGGTGCCACGCCGGGAGCTCGGGCTAACAGTTCCGCTAATCGGTGATAAAAGTTATTTTTAGTCTGCTCATTGCGCTCTTTTCCGGCCGTGATCTGGAAAAGAATAAAATCGTCGTTTCGCGGGCCGCCCATATAGCGCGCATCAAAGATCAACTCTGTTTTTTCATGCTGATGTATCGCCTGAAAACGGTCGTCAGCCGGAACATCAAATGTTTCTACCAACGCCGTATGCAACGCATCCGATACGGCGCGCAGATAATTCGGGGATTTACCTTTCAGCAGTGAAATCCGGGTAAAAGGCATGCGGGTTTCCTCCGTTTAATTCGCTTGCAATGTGGCTAATACTTGCAGTGCCGTCGCAGCAACCGGCCATCCGGCATAGAACGCCAGATGCGTGATGGTTTCCGTGAGCTCTTCGCGCGACACACCATTTTCCAGCGCAAACGGCAGATGAAACGATAATTGCTCTTTGCGGTTTAACGCCACTAACGCCGCCACCGTGATCAGACTGCGCTCTCTGGCCGGCAGCTCACTGCGCTGCCAGATATCGCTGAAAAGCACCTCATCAGAAAGCTGGGCAAATTTGGGGGCGATCTGCCCGAATGCGTTTTTACCCGCGTTGTTGATCATACTCATGTTGTAAACTCCTGTTGCCTGACCATCGTTGACATCTCAACCATACTGCGCGAGCATCATTAAAAATATTGGAATGTTTTGAACTGATTGTTCTGATTTTCAGGATTAATCTTCATGAAAAAAATCATCTACGATTTAGATGCGCTGCGTTCATTTACGATGGGAATGGATGCCGGCAGTTTTGCCAAAGCCTCGGAATATTTATGTAAATCCACATCTGCAATCAGTGCGCATCTGAAAAAACTGGAAGAGCAAACAGGCCAGGTGATCCTGGAAAAGAACGGGCGGCATCTGAAGTTAACGCCCGCTGGCGAGATCTTATATTCGTATGCCAAACGCATGCTGGCTCTGAATGATGAAGCCAATCAGGCCCTAGGAAATATGAATCTGGCCGGAGCCGTCCGTTTAGGGTTTCAGGAAGATTTTGGTGAACATTTGCTCACAGGGGTACTGGCGGGTTTTAGCCGGGCCCATCCGAATGTCAGTATTGAAGCCAAAATTGCCCGCAATGCCGAACTGATCTCACAAATCAACACAGACCAGCTCGATCTGGCCCTCACTTGGGCGGGAAATCTAGATACCGCTCATTCTATCCTGCTGGGTGAATTGCCACTGCACTGGATCGGTCGTGCCGAGCAAAATCTGACATCTTGGCAAGCGAGAAAAGAACCCATCCCGCTGATATTATTTGAAGCTCCGTGCCTGATCCGCCAACAGGCACTCCGTTTATTGGATGAAGCCAATATTCCCTGGCGTATTGTCTTGACCAGTCAAAGCCTGGCGGGTATCTGGTCTGCGGTCAATGCCGGTTTAGGGATCACCGTACGCACCCGCGCCGGTTTGCCCCAAACATTACAATGCATTCATAGTGAGGCTCTGGGTTTACCGACTTTACCTTCGCTGGGTATCCGTTTACATCATGCCAGACCCCAACGTGATCCCATCATCGACAGTCTGGAAAAAAACATCTTTCAGGCGCTGGCAACGATCACTCAGCCATAGCCGGAACAAGTGACCACTTTTCTTTTCCCCGCTCGATATGAAAACAGCCCGTCAGGGCTGTTTATTGGCTTGAACCGCCGTTATTTCTGCATCCGCAACACCAGAGCCATCATGGCCGACAGTGTTGCTAATCCGGTCACGCCCACCCAGCCAAAATGAGCCAGCATCAGATTGCCCAATACCGAACCGAGTGTCATGCCGACAAACATCATCACCAGCAACAGGGCATTCAGACGGCTGCGCGCGGCAGGTTCGAGGCTATACACCAGAGTCTGATTGGCGATCAGCGAAATCTGTACGCCCATATCAAACCCGACCGTGCCCACAGCCAGCACAACAAGCTGTAGCGTAACCGAGGTGGCGGCCAATGCCATACCGGCCATCATCAGGAAAAAGAACACCACCAAGGCGGCACCGCACATCGCTACCCTGACCGGGCCAATACGATCCGCCTGTTTCCCCGCCACTGGCGCCATCAAAGCCCCCGCGGCACCGGCCAAACCAAACAGTCCGGCGGCAGCGCTGCCCAGATGAAACGGTGCACCATGCAGCATCACCGCCAAGGTTGACCAGAAGGCACTGAAACTCAACGACAGCAACCCCTGCACCAGCGATGCCTGACGCAAGGCCGCATACTGCCGCCACAAATGGAATAACGAGGCCAGCAACTGGTGATACGGCAGGGTCGATGTGGCCTGAAACCGTGGCAGCATACGCCATGCCGCCAGCCAGATCCCGAGCAGTGTGAGCGCCGCCAGCACAAACATGCTGCGCCAGCCAAGCCAGTCGGCAATCAGGCCGCTTAACACCCGCGACAACAAGATCCCGAGCAGCAGACCTGTCATCACCGACCCCACCACCTTGCCCCGGCTGGCCTCCGGAGCCAATGTTGCTGCAGCCGGAACAATGTCCTGCGCCATCGTCGCCATCAACCCGATGCACAGGCTGGCCACCAGCAAGGAGATTAATCCTCCGGCCGCAGCGGCGCCCAACAGTGCCAGCATCAGCAGGCTCGACTTGGTCAGGATGATACGGCGGCGGTCATAACGATCGCCCAGCGGTGCCAGAAACAGGATGCCAAGTGCATAACCAAGCTGGGTCAGACTCGGTATCCAGCCAATTTGCTGGGCCGGCGCCTGCCACTGCTCCGTCAGCATGCCAAGCAAAGGTTGGCTGTAATAAATTGTCGCTACTGAAAAACCAGCTCCGGCGGCAAAAAAGGTGGTCAGCGCAGCCGGTAACGCTTTGACATCGGCGGTGGCCAGCTCGCTTTGATTCGTCGTTTGTATAACAGTCATTGGAATCACCTCATAAAATCGGTTCTCTCTCACAATTTCAGTGTCGTTTTTTTCATTGTGAGATGGTAGGCAGCCCGCACGTACATCTGTTATACGTAATACGAATAACCAAATGGAGTGATGTGATGGCAGAAAACAGCCCGGAGACTCTCTTTTCAGCCAATACCCCCGATCGGCTGGAATTGCTGCGCACCTTTGTGCGGATCGTGGAAGCAGGTAGCCTGTCGGCTGCTGCCACCCAGCTCAATTCGACACAACCCACGATCAGCCGCCGCTTAAAGACGCTGGAACAGCTCTTTGGTGTACGACTGTTGCATCGTTCAACCCATCATCTGCGCTTATCAGAAGCCGGTGAGCGCTGTTACGCCGGTGCCAAACAGTTTCTTGCGCAGTGGGATATCTTTGCTTCTGATCTGACGGGGGTAGACAGAGAACCGGAAGGCTTGTTGCGCATCATCGCCCCGCATGCATTCGGACAGGATGTGCTGGTCGACCCGCTCGCGGAGTTTATGCAGTTGCACCCTCGCGTCACGGTCGAATGGCTACTGCACGACGATCGCAGCATCCGCGATTTCATCGCCGAAGGCATTGATTGTGCGATTCAGGTCGGCGAAGTGCTCGATCCGGCGATGGTTCGCATCCGGCTGGCAGAGATCCCGCGTATTTTGGTCGGCGCACCGGCACTCTTTACCGATCGGCCGCTGCCGCAACATCCCGACGATCTGAAAACACTGCCCTGGTTAGCACTGCAAACGTTTTATCGCAACCAGATCACGCTGCGTCATGTGACCGGGCAGCCGCAGATCCAGCTACCGCTGACGCCCATCTTCAGTACCGACAGTCTGTATGCGCTGCGCAGTGCCTCGGTCAGAGGCTTAGGCATCGGGATTGGTTCATCCTGGCTGATGAATCAGGATATTGCAGAAGGGAAATTATTACGGCTGCTGCCGGACTGGGAAGCCGAACCACTGCCGGTCTATCTGGTTTATCCGTATGCCAAATATTACCCGGCAAAATTACGACTGTTTATCGAGCTGATGCGCAAAAACATGCCGTCTATCATCAATGCGCTGACCTCACTCAAGTCGCTATAACCGTCGCTTCAACCAGTTTGGCCAGAAGGATGAGCGATTCCTGCCAGCCGACATAGCACGCCTCAGCAGGGATCGCCGCAGGCACCCCGATCTGTTCGATCGTCACATCTGCACCACACGAAACCGCTTTAATGCGAATGGTCGTCTGCATGTCGCCGGGTAAATTAGGGTCGTCAAATTGATCGGTGTACTGAATACATTCATACGGGATCAGCGCCATATATTTGCCACCAAAGGCATGACGCTCTCCGGTGGTAAAATTCGTGAACGACATGTGGTACGAGCCACCTACCTGTGCCTCCAGATGATGCACTTTGGCGGTAAAGCCATTCGGTGGCAGCCATTTGACTAGAGCATCCGCATCCAGAAAGGCACGATAGATCTTTTCTGGAGGTGCATGGAATACACGATGCAGCCGAATAGTCTGTGCAGGCATAGCATTTCTCCTAACAGCGATGGATTACAGGATCTCAACCGCCTCGGCAAACGGCACACGCGGGCCACGGGGATAATTGCCCGACGCATCGCCATAGCCGATGTTGATCAGAAAATTCGATTTGTAACGCCCATCGGGAAAGAAGGTCTGATCGACCATCTGATTGTTGAAACCGCTCATCGGGCCACAATCCAGCCCCAGCATCCGCGCCGCCAGAATGAGATAGGCGCCCTGCAATGTACCGTTGCGTTTGGCGGTGACCCGCGTTAATTCCTGATTGGCTTCAAACATCGCCTTAGCATTCGGATTAGCCGGAAACTGTTGCGGCAAATGCTGATAAAACTGCATGTCCATCGCCACGATCACGGTGGCGGGTGCCGCCATGGTTTTATCCTGATTACCGGGCATCAGCGCCTCTTTCAGTTTCTGTTTGGCTGCCGGGCTTTTAATAAACACATAATGCCCCGGCTGACAGTTCATCGAAGTCGGCCCCCATTTCATCAGCTCATAGAGTTGCAGGATCAACGCATCCGGCACTTCCTGTGATGTGAATTTATTGAAGGTGCGGGCATTGAAAAAGACCTGTTCCAACGCATGCCTGTCTAGCGGCTGGTTCATGTTTCACCTCATCCACACACATTTATCGGAGTCTATCTATAACGATAGGCGATCCGTGTCAGGTTGATAAAAAATATTTCCGACTGGTTTAGTCTGTTATTCATGCTGAGTCATGCGTTCAATTCGCCGATCCGGCACCAGCCACAACAACGCCACGCCGATATAAACAGCCACCGCCAGCCACTGTGACAGAAAGGCCGACAGAATCCCCGTCGAGTAGAGCACCGGCGATAACTTGCCTTTCCAATCGCGGCCGATGGCCTGTTGTAATAGAGAATGTTCCCCCTGCGAGGCAATGATTTGCTGTTGCAAGATCCAGTAGGCAATCGAGGCCATCAACAACACCAGACCGTACAGCGCGGCAGGCACCCGGGCAAAGTGGTTTTCGCCCATCCAGCCGGTCGTAAACGGGATCAGCGACAGCCAAAACAGCAGATGCAGATTGGCCCACAGCATGGCCCCGGTAACCTGCTTGCAGGTGTGCAACATATGATGGTGGTTGTTCCAGTAGATCCCCAGATAGATAAAACTCAGTACATAACTTAAGACCACCGGAAGCAGCGGTATTAAGGCATCCAGACTGTCACCGTGTGGCACTTTCATTTCCAGCACCATAATTGTGATGATGATGGCCACCACACCATCAAAAAAAGCTTCTAACCGGTTTTTCCCCATGTTTGTCAGCCTTACACTGAACCGCTACCTCTCAAAATCATAGAACATAAACAGACGCTATCCGAAAAAACAGGCCTGCCATTACTCTTCCCGCAACCTGCTGAGTCCTGGTTCGCGTCCCATTTCCTGACTAAGTTGCCGATGCAACAACCAGCCTGAGCCCACCCCACATACCGTCAACCCGTACCAGATAAAGACGGGGGGCACCGAACCAGCAGCGCCCAGCAGGCTTCCGATCATCAAATTACTCAGTAACGCGACACACCCACCCAAACTGGCATAAAAACCGTAATAACTACCCAACTGATCTGACGGTGCATAATGCGGTAAACGAGCAGAAAATAGCGGATAACAGAGGATCGAACCCAGCGAAAACAACACTGCCTGCATGATGCTCGCCAATATCGGCCAGTGACCGAGCCAGCTCATCATCAGATAACTCAGCCCCATCACCGCCAAACCAAGTCCAATCGCCCGAGGCATACCGAGGCTGCGTTGCACCCATTGACTCGCCGGAAGTTGTAGCACAACCCCAATCAATGCCGTGATGGTAAAGACACTGCCGAGTAAACCGGCGGTCTGATGCTGACTTTGAATGAATGCGGGGACGGACAGATAGAGTTGATGAAACAACACACCATACGCCGCAGAGAACAGCGCAAAACGCAGAAATGAACGGTTTTGCGTAATGGTTTGCCACTGCTGCAAGACAGGATTTGCAATCGGTTTTATCGGTTCTGCCCGCGTTGGCAGATAAAACCATTGCAGCCCCGTCAGCAAGAAAAACACACCACCGGAGACCAGCCCTGTCATGGTGTAACTCAGATTGGTCAGTAACAGGCCGACCAGCGGGCCCAGCAACATACCGGCTTCACTCGCCAGATTATGCAACGCAAATGCTTGTTGACGCTGCGTTGGATCACGGCATTCCGCCGCCAGATAGGCCTGTGCGCAGGGGGTAAATAATGCACCGGCAAATCCCGTCAGAAACGCCGCCAGCAGTAAGAGCGGCAGATGTTCTGCCCACCCCAGCAGCGCAAAGCCAAAAGAACGGATAAGACAACCCCAAATGATTGCCGGGCGATAACCCATGCGATCACCCAACGTGCCACCGAGCAGAAACAAACCCTGCTGGCTAAAAACCCGCATACCCATGATCAGCCCGCTCGCCCAGCCGGCGAATCCTAAAGTGCCACCCAGATGCTGCGCGAGATACGGCATCATCATGTAAAAACCAAGATTGAACGCCAAGCCATTAGTTACCAACAGACGCGCAGCCAGACTAAGCGACCGCCAGCTATTAAGCCCTGAGCGAAATGCCGTCATGTCATTAACACGCTTGTCTTAAAGTACGGATATAAGGCAATCCATCCCGATCAGAGTGAATATCCACCGGCACCTGATACAAGCGGGTGATCAGTTCGGAGGTCAGCACATCGGCTGGCGGGCCAAACGCCTGCAAATGACCATCGGCCAGGACAATCAGTTGATCGGCAAATTGCGCGGCCAGATTCAGATCATGCAGCACGACCAGTGTGACCCAGTTTTTAGCACGGGTTTGTTGGTGTAAGTGTTCCATCAAATGCATTTGGTGTTGCAAATCCAGCGCACTCACCGGCTCATCCAGCATCATAATTTGGGGGTCGCGCAACAACACCTGTGCAAACAACACCATCTGGCGCTGGCCCCCACTGAGGGAATGCAGCGGACGATCAGCCAGATGGGCTATGCCTAAGTTTTGTAGTGCAGATAACGCCGCCCGTAAGTCATCATCGCTCAGGTGCAACTTCAGGTTTTGTAAGCGGCCTAAGACCACCACTTCGAGCACACTCAGGTCGAGTTCTAACTGCGTGTTCTGCGGCATATAACCAAACTGCTGTCGCCATTGGCTGGCCCCCAGATCGACAAGGGAATTGTCCTGAAAAGTGATCGCCCCTTGTTGCAGCGGCAATTCACCAAACAGTGCGCGTAACAGACTGGTTTTGCCCGTCCCGTTCGGCCCGATAATGACATGTAACTGACCGGGCTGAAGTTGCAGGCTTAAATTTTGCGTCAGCGGATGTTTGCCGATCGCCATCGACACATTGTTAAACTCCAGCATGTTTGCGCCCTCGTCCCAGAATCAACCAGATGAAAAATGGCACCCCAATAATTGCGGTCACGATCCCGATCGGGAATAACGCACCTGGAATAATCGATTTTGAAATCACGGACGAGATTGACAGCATCGCGGCACCACACAAGGCTGAAAGCGGGATCAGGAAGCGTTGGTCTTCGCCAATCAACATGCGGCCAATATGCGGAGCCACCAGCCCGATAAATCCGATAATGCCGACAAAACTGATCGCCGTCGCAGTCATCAAAGCCACCAGCACCAGTGTTTTAATGCGCAGGCGATTAATGTTCACGCCCAAGCTACGCGCACGCGCTTCACCCAATCGCAAACAGGTCAGTTTCCAGGCATCGCGATAGAGCAAGACAGAACAAACGAGAGTCACGACGGTTGTCAGTGTCAGCGAATCCCAGGTTGTGCGCATTAAGCTGCCGAATAACCAGAACACGATCTGTTGGTTCAGTTCAGGCGATGAGACAAATTGCAGCAGTGAAAGTAGTGATTGAAACAGGAACAATAATGCAATCCCGGCCAGAATAATGGTTTGGCTGCTGACATGGCGCATCAAGGCCAGCCCAAATAACAAGCCTGCGGCTAACATACTGAAAAGAAATGCACCCATCGGAATGCTATACATCGACATCACACCGAAATAACTGCTCGCGATCAGTGCGAGTGCCGCACCGAATCCGGCTGCCGCAGCTAAACCAAGCGTAAATGGGCTTGCCAATGGGTTATCCAGCAACGTCTGCATCTGCGCACCGCCTAACCCCAACGCGGCACCGACAACCAACGCCATCAACGCAATCGGCAGGCGCATTTCCATCACAATCGTGCGGGTCATGTTATCGGCCTGTTCCGGGGCAAATAACGTGAACACCACCTCTTTCACCGGCAGTAATGATGGTCCGGTGACGATATCCAGCAGCAAACTTACCGCAATAAGCACTATAAAACCGATGAGAAATTTCCAACGGCGGGATTCACGTTGCCGCTGACGGATCAGCGCTTGTTCGAGTAAAGCGATATCACTCATGGGAAGCTCCGGTAAACACAACGACGCCAGACTTCCTGCCACACCGAGAGCGGGCTGAAAACATGAAAGGCGACAACAAATACGCGCAAATGATAATTATTACCACTTTCATTCATCATCTCAATAGTCACATCGGGATTTACACATTAAAATGATAACCATTACCATTTAACTGATGACATGATCGATAAGGATTTGTATGAACTGGAAAAAACATCTGACCAGACTCACCGCACTGCTGGCATTGAGCCTGATAACAACATTCTCGATGGCAAAAGAGACCATCATTGAAGATGTATTAGGCCGAAAAGTCACCATTGATGCGCCAGCAAAACGCGTCCTGCTTGGTTTCTACCTTGAAGACTTTTTCGCAGTGGGTGGTGATAACGCGTTTGATCATCTGGCAGGCATTTCCAGCGGCTGGTTCATGAAATCTCGCCCAGCGATTTGGGATATGTATATCGCAAGCAAACCACAACTCGCAAAAGTACCAAACGTCGGGAACGTACAAGATCAGACGTTTTCGATGGAAAAAGTGCTCGCCAGCAAACCAGATGTCGTCATTCTCGCAGACTGGCAATATCAGGCATTGGGTGCTGAACTCGCCCGTTTAGATCAGGCTAAAATTCCGGTGGTTGTCATTGATTACAATGCACAGACGTTACAACGTCATCTCGCGAGCACACGCATCTTAGGCCAAGTCACTGGTGAAACAGAACGTGCGGAAAAAATTGCCAAAAACTATGAACAGGTGATCAGCACCATCACCGAGCGTATCGCGAAGGCCAAGCAACCAAAACCGAAGATTTACATCGAGTTAGGCGACAAAGGCCCAGCCGAATACAGCTACACCTACGGGAAAAACATGTGGGGGGCAATGGCTGATTTAGCCGGTGGCGATAACATTGCGGCACCGTTCGTGAAAACCTGGGGCGCAATTCACCCAGAACAACTGCTGGCAAGCAAACCGGATGTCATTCTGATGGCGGGTTATGAAAGCGTGGTCAGCCCGACAGCGATGCAAGTTGGGCAAAATATTGATGCTGCAAACGTGCAACAGCGATTAAAGGGTTTCACACAACGCGCAGGCTGGTCTGACTTACCTGCCGTCAAGAACCAGCGTGTCTTTGCGGTGTATCACGGCGCAACCCGTAGCATCATGGATGCCGCGTTGATTCAGTATGTGGCCAAAGCGCTCTATCCCGATTTATTTCCCGATCTGAACCCATTAGCAACGTATCAGAAGTTCTATGAACAATACCTGCCGATTCGCCCGTCTGGCACGTTTATGCTGGGTATCAACGATAAAATCTAAACAACATAGAGGCCGAATGATTCGGCCTCTTTGGTTTTATTTACTCACCCCGCCCGGCAAACAAACTCAACACGCTGTCTAAAATCGCCAACCCCTGCGACACTTCATCGGCGGTGATAATGCAAGGAGGCACCACATGAATGCGGTTGTCGGCGATAAAGGGCAACAGGCCATTTTTGATCAGTGCATTTTTGATTTCGCCCATCACAGAGGCCGGCATCGCTTTGCGGGTTTCACGATCGGCCACCAGCTCCAGTGCCCAGAACACACCACTGCCACGCACTTCGCCAATCATGGCATGTTTGGCAGCCAGTGCTTTCAGACCTTCACCCAATACACCAAGCCCAATCGCTGCCGCATTCTCTACGATCTGCTCTTCTTCCATCGCATCGAGTGTGGCAACAATCGCCGCCATCGCCAGCGGATGCCCGGAATAAGTCAACCCACCAGGGAAGTAGTGGTCATTAAAATACGCCGCAATCGGGTCAGAGATGATCACGCCACCAGCCGGCACATAACCTGAGTTGACCCCCTTGGCAAAGGTGATCAGATCAGGCACCACACCAAATTGCTCAAAGGCAAACCAACTGCCTGTGCGACCAAAACCGGCCATCACCTCATCTAAAATCAGCATGATGCCGAACTCATCACACAGTGCCCGCACGCCTTTGAGATAACCCTCTGGTGGCGTCAAGATGCCTGCGGTGCCGGGGATAGTTTCCAGCAAAATAGCAGCCACAGATTGTGGGCCTTCGCACTCAATCGTGCGGCGCAGATGCTTCAGCGCACGCTCACACTCCTCGGTTTCCGTCGTGGCAGAGAACTCGGAACGATACAGATACGGGTGGAAGAAGTGCACATGCCCACGCGCATATTCATTCGGCATGCGGCGAAAATCGCCCGTTGCCACAATCGCACTCCCGGTGTTGCCATGATAAGAGCGATAACCGGATAAAATCTTGTCACGCCCGGTAAACAAACGCGCCATACGCATGGCGTTTTCGTTGGCGTCAGCGCCGGCGTTGGTAAAAAACACCTTATTGAAACCAGCCGGTGCCCGCGCGACGATCCGTTTTGCGGCTTCACCACGCACTCGATTGGCCGTGGCAGGTGCAATGGTGACTAATTCCGCCGCCTGTTTTTGAATGGCCGCAATCACTTTCGGATGCTGATGACCAATATTGGTATTCACCAGCTGGCTGCTGAAGTCGAGATACTCTTTGCCATCGAAATCCCACAGTTTGCAGCCAGAACCACCGGCAATCACCAGCGGATTCAGCGCCCCCTGCACCGACCAGGAGTGGAACACATACTCTCTGTCGAGTTGATATACATCGTTGTTAGTGACACCCAACTCACTGTTAATTACCTGATTCATCATATGCCCTCACTGTTCCCTGTTTCGACTACAGCACCGCTGCGATCTCGTTTGGAAAACACGGTTACTGTTATCTAATGAAACCAGACTAGGAATAATTCTGCGTGAGAGTTAGAGCCAGTTATACCGAGTGTTTGTGTCAGATCGCAGCCTCCGTTTTGACAGGAAAAATCTGTCTCATTGTGTCTCGCAAAGCAGAGCAAACTGGCCCTATGTCGACCTGGAAATAGTTCGTAGAGTAATGCAATCAAGACGACAAGGAAGGTCGGTATTCACATGATGGTTGCAGCATTTTCAATTGCCTTTATTGCCGCTTTTATTCGGGGTTTCTCCGGGTTTGGTTACGCGGTATTGGTGGTGCTGGGGCTTAATTTGGTCATGCCGGCACAACAAGCCATTGCGACCGCCATTCTGCTCGATCTGGTCTGCTGCTTAAGTTTGATCCCGCGGGCATTGCACGATTATCACCGCGTATTACTGAGAGAGCTGTTAATCGGCATGGCAGTCATGCTGCCTGTCGGTGTGTGGGCAGTCAGTTTTCTACCCGCCCCATTGATGAGCCTGATTGTTGGTAGCATCTCGTTGTTGGGCGGCGTACTGTTATGGCTGAATATTCCACTGCGCAAATTACATCATCAGTTTGCTATTCCCGCCGGAATGGCATCGGGGCTGGCCATGACAACCGCATCGGCCGGTGGCCCTCCCATGATGGTCTATTTGTTAAATCAGCCGATCCCCTCTGCGCAAAAACGCAGCACCGCGATCTTATTCTTTGCGGTCTGCAGTGGATGCACTTGCATGGGTTTAGCGTTAAGTGGGCTCATCAATAGCACCACCTTACATTGGGGTGGCGTGATGTTAATTCCCTCTTTGCTGGGTAATTTTTGTGGTCAGAAAAGTTTTCAATTATGGGGGCATCTGCCGTTTCAACGCGGCTTCGCACCGTTACTTATTTTGATGTCGTTGTGGGTTATCGTGCGTCACTGGTAATGCAACAGCCACATTCAATTCACCGTTCATACAGAAAAAATACAGGAGCTACAAATGGGAGATGTCGTCTTTATTACGGGTGCTACTTCCGGTTTTGGCCGTGCCGCTGCCCGTCGTTTTGCACAAGCCGGCTGGTCAGTCGTCATTACCGGTCGTCGGGAAGATCGTCTGAAAGCACTGGCTGATGAGTTGCTGCCACTGGTGCCGGTGCATTATGCCGCACTGGATGTACGCGATAGCAGCGCCGTGCAGCAAGTGGTGGCCGATCTGCCGGCTGAATTTAAACAAGTGAAAGCGTTACTGAATAATGCGGGTCTCGCCTTATCACCCAACCCTGCGCAAAGCGTAGCATTGGAAGACTGGCACACCATGATTGACACCAATGTCAAAGGGCTGGTGAATGTCACGCATGCATTGCTGCCGACCATGATTGCCACCGGCGCCGGGGCCTCGATCATCAATATTGGTTCGATTGCCGGGCAATGGCCATATCCTGGCAGTCATGTGTATGGCGGTACCAAAGCCTTCGTTAAACAGTTCAGTTATAACCTGCGCTGCGATCTGCTGGGTACGGGTGTGCGTGTTACTGATTTGGCGCCAGGCATAGCTGAAACCGAGTTTACGCTGGTGCGAACTAAAGGTGATCAAGCCGCCTCGGATAAACTGTATCAAGGTACAACAGCACTGAGTGCCGAAGACATTGCCGAGCAGATGTTCTATATCGCCACCCTGCCCGATCATATTTGTATCAACCGAGTGGAAGTGATGCCCACTCGTCAGGCATGGTCTGCTTTTGCTATCGATCGCGACTAAAATTAATTTACCCTGCCTTGGCTACGCAAACGTGTTGTGGTTCATGCTCACAGAGCCACAACACCACCAATTGCATCTCAATTTGCAAAATATCTGTGTCAATTTGCATCTGATTCACCCTTTTCTTTTCTATCTACACCAACTAATCAGGCTAACTACTATGTTAGCGTGAGCTGAACCACAAATAGCAGTAATGATAGTCATATGAGCAACACATCGGCCAAGGTAATGCATAGCATGTAAAACATTGGGTCAGTTAAGATAAGAGTGGCAATCATGAGTTTCCTACGTCATTACCGCATCTCACATCGCCTTATGATGAACCTCGTATTGATGATCATCGGCATTGCCGGGTTACTCAGTATCACGCTGTATTACACCTACAATGGTATGCTCGCCAGTCGCAGAGAGGCCATCCAAGAACAGGTACAAACTGCCTATGGCACACTTGATTACTTTTACCAGCAGGAAAAACAAGGCCGTCTAACGCAACCCCAAGCCCAGCTTTTAGCAAAAGAAACACTGAGAAACATGCGCTTTGGCGACAACAATTATTTCTGGATCAATGATGCGCAACCCGTCGCCATCATGCATACGGCCAAACCAGAGCTGGAAGGCAAACCACTTGAGAGCATTAAAGATACGCAAGGTAAGCGTTTATTTGTGGAGTTTGTACGCACCGCTCAAGCCGACCCAATGGGTGGTTATGTCGATTATTATTGGCCGAAACCCGGGTTTTCCGATCCGGTCTTCAAAGTTTCCTATGTGAAACTGTTACCGGAATGGGGATGGATCGTCGGCGCAGGTGAATATACTGACGATGTCTGGGCCTTTTTCCTGCAACAGTTGCGCATCGTACTGGCGATCTTCTTCCCGTTACTGTTCCTGCTGACATTTTTCTCTTGGTTAATCTCTCGCAGTATTCTCAAACCTTTACAACAAACTGAACAAGGTCTGCGGGAGATCGCAAAAGGCGGTGGCGATTTAACCCAAAAACTGGATGAAAGCGGGCATGACGAGCTGGCTAGTTTAGCCTCATCATTTAATGCGTTTACCCGAAATCTGGCGGAAACTGTTCGCAATGTTGTGTCTGCCAGTGAACGCAGTCATCAGGCAGCCATTCATCTGGAAAAAACAGCGTCCATAGGGCAACGCAATGTGGAACGGCAACAACATGAAACGGATGCCGTTGCAACCGCCATGAATGAAATGACCGCTACCACCAAAGAGGTGGCAACAAGTGCAGTGCAAGCTGCTGATGCTGCGAATGAAGCCAAAGAACGCATTCACAATGGCAATAAAGTTGTTGAAGAAGCTCGTACGTCAATGCAAAGGCTGACAACTGAGGTACAAGACGCCAATAAAGAGGTCATAGATCTGGTCAAGGAAACCAATAATATTGGCTCCGTACTGGATGTCATTAAACGCATTGCCGATCAAACCAATTTACTGGCACTCAATGCCGCCATTGAAGCTGCCAGAGCCGGAGAACAAGGTCGCGGATTCGCCGTCGTTGCCGATGAAGTCAGAACACTGGCCACCCAGACACAGGCCTCGACGAATGAAATTCAGGCTATGATCGCCCGGCTGGAAAATGGAGTGCGCGCTACCGCAACCAGCATGCAAAAAACATTAACCCTATCTGAACAAACTGAGCAACATTCCAAAGAGACCGAAATAGCACTCGAAGGGATCGCCAACGCGGTGCTGATCATTACCGATCGAAACACCCAAATCGCCAGCGCCGCAGAACAACAAAATCTCGCCTCTAATGAAATCAATCGCAATGTGGTGAATATCTCTCAGTTATCCACCGAAGTGGCGGAGCAAAATGGCCAGATCAATCAGATCTGCCATGACCTGAAAGTACTCAGTGATGAACTGGGTGAGTTGGTTGCTAAATTCCGCACCTGATGAAGATGAATATACATATTTCAGAAACAATGCCGATCATTATGCAGAAATAAGGATCGGCATTCATAAACAACCCACTTATTGCCGCACCGTCTGCAAGAACTGCTGAACACGTTCCGATTTCGGGTGCGTAAAGAACTCTTCCGGCGGTGCCTGTTCAATCAGTTTGCCCTTTTCCAGAAACACCACTTGGTTGGAAACGGCACGGGCAAATTCCATCTCATGCGTGACCACCACCATGGTGTACCCCTCTTGTGAGAGCTTTTTCATCACCGCTAACACCTCGCCAACCCGCTCAGGATCAAGCGCAGAGGTGGGTTCGTCAAACAACATCACTTCTGGGCTCATCGCCAGTGAACGGGCAATCGCGACCCGCTGTTTTTGCCCGCCCGATAGCGTGATGGGGTAATTGTGCTGTTTTTCCAGCATACCGACCTTTTCCAGTTGCTGGGTGGCAATGGCAACCGCCTCGGCTTTCGGTAGTTTTTTCACATGCAGCAACGCTTCTGTGACATTTTGCAGCACAGTCAGATGCGGCCAGAGATTAAAGCTTTGAAACACCATACCCACCCGTTCACGCATCTTCGCCAACTGCCGATTTCCCATCGGCTCATTCTTGCTGTCATCGATACCCAAACGCTCGTCGCCAATATAAATCGCCCCCCGATCTGGTTGTTCCAGCCAGTTCATACAGCGCAGTAACGTCGATTTCCCCGAACCGGAAGAGCCGAGAATACTCACCACGTCCCCTTTCTTAACCGTCAAATTGATATCGCGTAACACTTCCACGTTATCAAATTGTTTAGAGATGTTTTTGACCGTGATCGCTGGCATATCAGGCATGATTAAATCCTCGCTTTTTCCCCAGACGGCTGACTTGTTTGATGGCAGACTCAATAATCAGGCTTATCAGCCAATAGAGCAAAATGGCCACCAGAAAGGCTTTTAGTGGAATAAAATAGGTCGATTGCACGCTGTTCGCAGCAGCAGTAATTTCTCGCACTGTGATAATGCTGAGAAAGGCAGTGTCTTTCAGGCAGATGATCAGTTGGTTGCCGAGCAGAGGCAGTGTATTCATCACCACGTTGGGTAATAAAATACGTAAGAAAATCACATGATCGCGGAAGCCATGTGCCAATGCGGCTTCGATATATCCCACCGGCATCACCAAGCGTTGACTGCGGAAAATCTCACAAAAATAGGCGCCATGATAAATCGTTAACGCGATTAAGCCGGCGGTATCTGCCGACATTCGCAGACCCAATTTTGGCAAGCCGTAATACAACAAATAAGCCAAAATCAGAAACGGCAGCGTGCGCATGGCATTGATGAGCGCCTTAACACCGCGACGCGGGATGTTGTCTTTTCCTTCCAACAGATACAACAGCACACAGCCCAGCAGCAGCCCCAGCATTGCCGAATAAGCAAACAGCGCGATGCTTTTCAAAAAGCCGTTGAAAAAGGCCTCTCGAGCGCCCCAGATGATCGTCCATTCATTCATCGCGTTACTCCTCTTAAACCGCTAACCGGCGCGCTTTTTTCTCGGCCAGTGACTGCGCTTTAACCAGCACAGAGATCATCAGCATATAAATCAGCCCGGCCCCTAAAATAGGAAACAGGGGATCATAGGTAACAGCGGCGATGCGGTTGGTAACACGGGTTAAATCCACCAAGCCAATCACCGCAATAGCCGGGCTGCCTTTGATCAAAAACGACATCTCGTTGACCAGGGCCGGCAGGCTCACGGTGACAATCTGCGGCAGCATGATGTAACGGAAAAAGGTCAATTCCGTCATGCCAATAGCTTGCGCCGCTTCGCGCTGATCGCGGGAAAAATTTTCCAGCGCTGAACGCCAGATCTCGGCATTAAAAGCGGCGGTATTCAGCGTCAGCGCCAGAATGGCTGCGGTGTGTTTATTCAGATTGATCCCAATCGATGGCAACGACAGAAACAGAAATAACACTAAGGTGACCAACGGTGTGGCCCGCGCCAGACTGATATACAACGCCAGCAGATGATCAATCAGCGGAATTTTCTGACGGCGAACAATCGCAATCATGAGCCCGATAGAAAGCCCTAATACAATCGAGATACCGGATATCCAAACTGTCGTCCAGGCACCTTCCAGCAATAACAACCACGCTTTGAAAGTCATGGGCTTTGCTCCTGCATAAAAACTAAAACATCACGTTATTATGAAAAAATGCACCTGACTTTAATTTTGCCCGTCAGGTGCAATGCAGGAACTATTTCAATCCAGCCAGTTTATGGAATTGTTCTGCAGAGGTGATCGCTTCATCCGGTAAACTATCAAAGGACTCGCCGAACCATTTCATTTGCAGCGCTTTCAGCTTGCCGGTGTCTTTCAGGTGCTTAACAAATCCATTAAGGAATTTAACCAGCTCAGGATTATTTTTCGGCACTGGCCATGCCACAAAGCCATTGCCTGAAACGGCCTGCCCTTTTTCGAACACGCCAGGACGAGCTTTCACCAAATCATTCACCGAAATAACAGCATTGATAACGTAATCAAGACGGCCATTGGCCAGATCCGCATAAGCTTCAGGGTAAGACTGATATTCCACCACCTCGCCCAGTTTTCCGCCGGTTTTGGCCAGCATAGCCTCCAGTTCCGGTAAGCGAGCCAGCAACGCACTACCCGCTTGCACCCCCATGGTTTTGCCATTCAAATCGGCGACACTCTTGATGCTATCGTCACCGGCACGCTTCACGTAGTAGTGTTGCGCTGAAGCCACAGGTGCAACAAAATCAAACACTTTCAACCGGTCGTCGGTCACTAATGCTCCCGTGATAGCCACATCGTATTGCCCGGCCGACACTGATGCCAGCAAACCCGTCCACGGTAGAATGCTCTGTTCCAATTTGAATTTGCTGGTGTACGCTTTCAGTTCTGCCAGTACGTCTTTGTGAAAGCCATCTGGCTTGCCATCAGTGATAAAATTAAACGGTGCATAGTCATCTTCGGTGGCAATTTTTAGTGCGCCCCGTTTCTCAATCTCAGCTAAATCGGCCGCTTGAACACCGATAGAAAAAACCAACGCTAAACTGGTCAGTGCCTGAAAAACCGCTTTGCATCCTAAGAATTTCTTTTTCATAGATTCACCTCACTGTGATTCACCCAAACCAAAATGGTTGGCAGAAATGCGTTTCCTGTTATTCAGGATGAGGCCTCAGCCCTCTTTTTCACTTTTATCGGGTTATTGTGCTGACGAACAGAGCCAGATTTTTGGAAAAAGTTGGCCAGTTGGGTCAGAAAGGGCATGTCAATTGCTAATGATTCTTTTTAAAGATATCTACAGGGTGAAGCTGATGATTGAACATAGCCTTCAAATCGATTTCGCCGATGACAGAGGATTACAAGAGCAGCTACGGGAAGCGCTGGTCAGCTCGATTCTGGCCAGCCGTTTTTTACCGGAAGAGGCACTGCCTTCCTGCCGTAACCTCTCAGAACAGTTAGGCATTTCCCGCAACACCGTGGCGTTGGTGTATGAAAGCCTGCGCGATGAAGGTTATCTCGTCAGCCGCCCACGCAGTGGTTATTACGTTGACCCGCGTTATCACCCACAAGAGTGTGAACAAGAAGCGCCGGTGATCGTTCATCAAGATGCCACTGTCAATGCTCCAGAATGGGGCGAGTTGTTCAATGTTTGCCCAAGTGATTATCTGACCATCACCAAACCCGCCCAGTGGATGAAATACGATTATCCGTTCATTTACGGCCAGCCCGATGCCGAGTTGTTTCCGATGGAACAGTGGCGCGAAGCATCACGCAAGGTGATGGGGGGTATGCGTGATCATCACTGGTTACACGATCTGGTCGACCAAGACTCGCCGATGCTTATCGAGCAGTTACGCACACGGGTATTACCGAAACGCGGCATCATGGCCAACAGCGACGAAATATTACTCACGCTGGGCACACAAAATGCGCTGAGTTTGCTCTCGCAATTACTGTTCAAAACAGGCACCAAAGTCGGTGTAGAGAGCCCGGTATTTCGCGAAGCAATTAATACTTTTACCCTGCAAAACGCACAGATCGTGCCGCATCACGTTGATGCTGACGGGCTAGCACTGACTGAAGCATCGGCACAATGCAGTTATTTTTACGTCACGCCAAGTCACCAAGCACCAACCGGCATCGGCATGAGTAACGCCCGCCGCCAGCAATTACTGCAGCATGCCATCACCCATAATCAGATCATCATTGAGGATGATTTTGACTCAGACACCAACATCGAACCACACCCACGAGCAGCACTCAAAGCCAATGACACTTGTGGCCGGGTGGTCTATGTCAGCAGTTTGTCGAAAGCACTGTCGCCGGGGCTACGACTCGGTTATCTGGTTGGGCCAGCGGAACTGATCGATGAGCTGCGCGCATTGCGTCGCCTGATGTATCGCCATCCGCCGTCTTACATTCAATACCAGATGGCACATTTTCTGGCACAAGGTCATTACGAAACATATTTACGTCGTTACCGCGAAAACTCTGCCTATCGCTGGAGTCTGCTCAAAGATGCGCTGGATAAATACCTGCCGCAGTGTCGTTATAACAGTACTCGCGCCACCGCGTTTTGGGTGGAGGCGCCTGCTGAAATTAATACACAACGTCTGGCTTGGCGAGCTGCTCACAGCAGCGTACTGATTGAACCCGGTGTAAATCATTTTCTGGAAGAGAACGCACCGCAAAATTTCTTCCGCTTAGGCTTCAATGCGATCCGGCCGGAAGCAATCAAACCCGGTATTATCAAATTAGCCGAGGCATTAGATAAAGAGTTGATGCGCAGTCAACAGAGCTAAAGCGATACCCCATCAAACAACGGGCAGCAATGCCCCGCAGTGCTCCGAACCCCCCAGCAATTTAGAGTCAGTGTTCATGCTGACTCTTTTTTTTCCCTGTAAATTTAATTAGGTATTTTGCATATATCAAAAGTGGCAATAGTTATCACAAACAAGCAAATAAATATCTAAGACTTATGCTTTAGGATGCTCTCATTCTCTTCACCACTATCCAGAAATACAATTTGGGTAGACGTCTTAAGGATGGGTAATGATCGACGTATCTTATATCTTAGCAGGTGCTTTAACTGGCTTCGTCGTTGGTCTGACTGGTGTTGGCGGCGGCGCCATGATGACGCCTATTTTGCTGTTATTCTTTAATGTAGCGCCGATTACAGCGGTAGCAACTGACTTATGGTTTGCCTCTATTACCAAATTAGTGGCCGCCAAAGCACACCACAAATCAGGCAAAATCGACTGGCAGATCGTCAAACATTTATGGTCTGGTAGTTTGCCGGTTGCCATCATTACCGTGGCTCTGATCCACTTCGGTATGAAATTTCAGAAAGTCAGCTGGTTAACAGAAGCCATCGGTTTCCTGATCGTGTTGACGGCGATTGGGCTGATTGCATCGCCACTGCTGCTAAAACGTCTTCGCCCTCAAGCAGACCATACCGTTGCCCAACCGGAAGCCATTAAACCGAAAACCACTGTTTTTGCCGGTGCCACATTAGGTTTGTGTGTTGCGCTGACTTCTGTCGGTGCGGGCGCGTTAGGTAGTGTGCTGCTGATGTATCTCTACCCACGTCGTATGCAACCCCACACGCTGGTTGCCTCTGATATCGTGCATGCCATTCCGCTGGCGTTGGTTGCAGGTATCGGTTATGCCTTCACCGGCATGGTCGATGGGCACATGCTGGTAAATCTGCTGATCGGTTCATTACCTGCGGTGCTGCTGGGTAGCCTGCTGGCGACAAAACTGTCCAGCCGCTTACTACAAACCTCGCTGGCGTTAGTGTTATTGATGGTGGGTGTGCGTACGCTGGTCTGAGCAACTGGGGCGGAACGACCGGAAAAATGCTGACGCAGCAGGCAACTTTCGCGTAGTCTAGGCGATAGCCGCAATTCGCGTCAGCATGTTAGTTCCGGGAATGGCAATGTCACAGCCGCGTCATATCGAACAAGCCTTTTGGCTGCACCCACAGCTGCCGCATATCGAACTGCGCAGCACGCAACAGAGCGATCGCGCCTATAAGCTGCACAGCCATCCGAGCTTGTCGATCGGCGCCATTGTTAGTGGCAATACGCTGGTCACCTATCAAAATAAAGACTATACACTCCAGCCCGGTCAGCTGATTTTTATCAACCCCGATGAACTGCACAGTTGTAACCCCGTCGCCGGGCAAAGCCGCAGTTACCACATGCTGTATCTCGAAAAAAACTGGTGTCTGCAACAACTCTCGCAACTGTACGCCCAACCGATCCGGCAACTGCATTACCAGCCGGTTATTGTTTCTGATCCAATGCTGTTTGCCCGTTATTTATCTTTTGTCGCCCTACTGCAACAGCCTGAGCAGCCATGTTCGATCACTGAAGCCTCCTCGTTCCTGCTCACCTTGTTAGATCATGGTCATTACACCGCACCAGAGCCGGTAGCTGAAAACGAAGCGGTGCGTTACCTGCGGCAGCGGCTGTTACAAGATCTCAGCAGCAAACCGTCATTGCAGGAACTGGCGGACGAATTGCATTTGAGTAAAGAAACGCTGATCCGCTTGTTCAAAAAGGCCGTGGGCATTTCCCCGATGGCCTTTGCCGATAATGCCCGCATTACACTGGCAAAAGCCTTGTTGCGTGACGGCATGCCCATCAGCGATGTCGCGCAAGCCATTGGATTTAGCGATCAGAGCCATTTTCATAAAGCCTTTACGGCCTACACCACGGCCACGCCCGGCCAATATCAGCAAACCCGATCAATTTTTGACAATATTCGTTGACCGGTAATCGTTAGCCTTATCTCCGGAATAACTCGCGGAGATAACCATGTTGACACTTACCCACTTGATCCCAACCGCCTTCCCCGCGTTGGTGTTAGCCCATTTCGTCGCCTTGTTAAGCCCCGGCCCGGATTTTTTTCTGCTGACCGGGCATGCCATCCGGCACCGGTTAGCTGGCAGCGCCTTTATCTGTCTGGGGATCGCCACCGGCAATGCGGTCTATATTCTGCTGGCGATTAGCGGTTGGCATGGCCTGACACAACACCCCTGGTTATTTACCGCGGTGGAAATAACCGGGGCGCTGTATCTGTGTTGGCTGGGCTATCAACTCATGCGCAGCCCGCTACGCCAACTGCAATTACAACAACAAACTCATGCCTTAACGTCTGGCCGGCAGTTTGTGATTGGTCTGTCTTCCGCCTTACTGAATCCGAAAAATGCGCTGTTTTATATGAGCTTGCTGGCGGTAATTTTGGGTAATAACGTCACCTTGTGGCAACAAGGCTTTTGCGGCGTGTGGATGTTTTTTGCAGTATTAGGCTGGGATCTGCTGCTCGCCATGCTGATCGGTCATCACCGCCTGCAGCGGGTGTTGAATCATCAGCTCTATCTGATCGAACGCGGGGCTGGCGTGATCTTGACCGGTTTTGGGCTGGCATTGTTATTTCATAAGCTAAATTTCATAAGCTGAACTGCATTGGCTGACAGACAGCTGACAATTGCGGCTTAAGGCTGCTGCTCAGCAGAGACAAGGGTTGTATCTGGTTTCCACCAGCGCGCCAGCAACAAACCGGCCTCGAATAACAAACATAACGGCACCGCCAGCAGGGTTTGCGACAACACATCCGGTGGTGATAACAACATGCCGACGATAAACGCCAGCACAATAAAATGCGGGCGTTTCTCTTTGAGCGTTGGCACAGAAGTCATACCGGTGCGGCACAAGATCGCCACCACCAGCGGTAACTGAAAAGCCGCACCGAACGAGAAAAACATCGTCAGTACAAAATCGAGATAACTGCTGATATCGGTCGCCATACTGACACCGGCCGGTAAGGTGCCAACCATGAAGCGGAAAATCAGCGGTAACACTACCCAATAGGCAAAGGCAAAGCCGGTATACACCAGCAAATTACTGCCGAATAACAACGGCACTAATAACCGTCGTTCACGACGATACAGCGCCGGCGCCAGAAAACCCCACACTTGCCACAACAGATAGGGTAACGCCAGTAGCAAAACCACCAACAAGGTCAGTTTCAGTGGCACCAGAAACGGGGCAGACACCGCGGTCGCGATCATGCTGGTGCCGTGCGGTAATACCGCCAGTAACGGGCTGGCCAGCAGATGATAAATATCGTTGGCAAAATAACTTAAGGGCAGGAACAGCACCAGCAACACCAACAGGCAATGCAGCAAACGGCGGCGCAATTCCAACAGATGAGTCAGTAACGTCATGGCTGTGGATCTTGTGGTTTATCAGCTACGGCAATCGTATCCAGCTCTTTTTGTAATGATTGCCGCGCATTACCCCAAAGCTGACTCAACTGCCGCCGGAATGCGCTGATATCGCGCAATAATGCGGGCAACTTTTCCGGCCCGAACACCACCAGAGCAACGATTGCGCACAAAACCAGTTCGCTGAAGCCAATATCAAACACGCGTTACGAGCCTTGTTTTTCGCTAGCTACTTTTTCGCTAACGACCGCTTCTGGTTTGTCGTCCGCTTTCGGTTGTTCGTGCATCGCTTTGCGGAAGTCGCGGATCGCATGGCCCACATCGCCGCCTAACATCCGAACCTTTTTAGTGCCAAATAACACAATGGCAATGAAGGCAATCAACACTAATTCCGTCACACTGAAATGCATAATTATCATCCTCACAAGCTTTAGATGATAATTTATATCATTTGCATTTGCATTTCATCTTTATCTGCAACAAAAATAGGATGCCGCCTGGCATTACTTGGCTAGATTGCCGGATACGGGTAACGGGCTAAACCCAACTGCTGCGATATGTTCGCGGCCGCCTGATGTAACATGGTTACGTAGTGCGCCAATTGCTGTTCATCAAAACGAATCGTTGGAAATGAAATACTTAAGCCAGCCATGACATAACCAAACCGATCATAAACCGGCACCGCCACACATCGCACCCCCACTTCCTGCTCTTCACGATCTTCACTAAAACCGGTCTCGCGCACCGTTGCCAGTTCCGCTAACAACGCATCAATATCCGGTAAGGTGTGTGCCGTTTTTCGTTCAAAAGCCACCGGTGCCAGAATGTCTCGGATCGCTTGCTCATCCAGCCAGGCCAGCAACACCTTACCAATCGCTGTGCAATACAGCGGGTTGCGGCGACCAATGCGGGAATACATGCGCAGGTTATAAAGCGAATCAATTTTATGCAGATAAACAATACTCTCTTCTTCCATCGACCCCAGATGAATGGTCTCTTGGGTCGCTTTTGATAATAAGCGCATCTGCTGATCGGCAATTTTTATCAAATCGACATGCTGTAAGGCTTTGGCACCCAGATCGAATAACTTGAGGGTCAGTGAATATTTATCGTTTTCCCCTTCCTGCTGCACATAACCCAACGATTTCATGGTTTGTAAGAACCGATAGACGGTACTTTTTGACATCATGACACGTTGTGAAAGTTCAGTTACTCCGATCTCATGCTCATCACCCAAGGCCTGCAAAATACCGAATACCTTCAGCACCGACGACACCGAATCCTGCTGTTTTGAAAAATCGTTCACTACCACCTCTATCCTGATCTTCTTTGCCGAAGACTATATACCAGCTTTTTTTAAATCCGAACCAAAATTAATGAAACATTGTTTTATTTTATTTGACACGTAGGTTTGATTGTTTAATCTATGATCGTTTTCCCAATTCAACATGAGAGCAAATCATGGATACGCTGAACATCGCCATCATTGGTGAATGCATGGTGGAACTACAACGTCAGGATAACGATATCCGACAGGGGTTTGGTGGTGACACGTTGAATACTGCGGTTTACCTTGCCCGCCAGCTGCCGCGGCATCAGGGTAAAGTGCACTATGTCAGCGCGTTAGGCACTGATAATTTTAGTCAGACCATGCTCGATAACTGGCAACAAGAAGGTGTCGATACAACATTGGTGCAGCGTCTGGCGAATAAAATGCCAGGGCTTTATTTCATCGACACCGATAGCCATGGCGAACGCAGTTTCTCTTACTGGCGCAGCGATGCGGCGGCCAAATATTGGTTAGAAACCGAACAGACTGAAACCGTGTTAGCGCAACTCGCACAGATGGATGTGATTTATCTCAGCGGGATCAGTCTGGCGATTTTGAGCCCAACCAGCCGCTCTCGCTTATTTAATTTCCTCAGCACGTTTCGCAGCCAAGGTGGCCGTGTGGTGTTTGATAACAACTACCGCCCGCGCTTATGGCAAAGCCGTGAAGAGACGCAGCAAAGTTATCAGCAAATGCTGACATTCACCGACATCGCATTTCTGACGCTGGATGATGAAGATGCACTCTGGGGCAATCGCCCGTTGGAAGAGGTTATTGAACGCACCTTAACATGGGGGGTGGATGAAATCGTGATCAAACGCGGTTCGTCACCTTGTGTGATCGTCAGTAAATCGGGTATTCGCGAAGAAGTGCCCGCACAGAAAATTGCCGCTCAAGACGTGGTCGACACCACGGCGGCAGGTGATTCATTCAGCGCCGGTTATCTGGCCCGCCGTCTGCAACACGGCAGCGTGACTGAATCTGCCATCCAAGGGCATCGTCTGGCAGGTACCGTGATCCAACATCGCGGCGCCATTATTCCTGCTGACGTGATGCCGTCATCATCCCTTTAATTTTTCTCAGGAGATACCATGCCTACTTTAGTTGAACGTCTGCAAGCACTGAAAGTGATCCCGGTTATTGCCATTAACAACGCCGATGATGCGGTGAATTTGGGCCGCGTGTTAGTCGAAAATGGCATGCCGAGTGCAGAAATCACCTTCCGTACCCCTGCAGCGGCAGAGGCCATTCGCCGTATGCGTGCTGCGTTCCCCGACATGTTGATCGGTGCGGGCACGGTGCTGACCACCGCACAGGTCGATGAGGCCATTGCTGCTGGTGTCGATTTCATCGTCAGCCCTGGTTTCAACCCAACCACCGTGCGTTATTGCCAACAACGCGGTGTGGCCATTGTGCCGGGCGTCAATAATCCGAGTCTGGTGGAACAAGCCATGGAGATGGGCCTGCGCATGCTGAAATTCTTCCCAGCGGAGCCATCGGGCGGTGTGAACATGCTGAAAGCCATGTCAGCCGTGTATCCGGTGAAATTTATGCCTACTGGCGGTGTGACTCCCGATAACGTCAAAACCTATCTGAGTTTGAAAACCGTCGTCGCTTGTGGCGGCACGTGGATGGTGCCGGCCGAGCTGATTGATAACCAGCAATGGGACAAGATCGGCCAATTGGCGAAAGAAGCCATGGCGGCACTGTAAACGCATAAATGTCTGACAGGTAACAGAACGCAGACGGAAATTTAGTTCCAACTTGCCTCGCTGTTACCTGTAACTCTACCATGCTGTTTTCGAAGCAGAAAAAGGAGGCAGCATGCGTAAACTACGGGTAGGCATAGTGGGTCTGGGTGGTATCGCGCAGAAAGTCTATCTGCCGATCTTATCACAGGCCAAACACTGGGAATTGGTGGGTGCCTATACTCCCAACCAGCAGAAAAACTGCCTGCTCTGCCAACAATATCGTCTCGTCGCTTTTTTCTCACTCGATGAACTGGCGGCCAACTGCGACGTCGTGTTTATTCACAGCTCAACCAATACGCACTACGAAATCGCCGAGCATATGCTGCGTAAAGGGCTGCACGTTTATATCGATAAACCGTTAGCTGATACACTCGATCAGGCCGAGGCTCTGGTGGCACTGGCGGAAAAACAGCAACGCACCCTGATGGTCGGGTTTAACCGCCGGTTTGCCCCGTTTTATCAAACCATCAAAGAACAGATGCCTGCTGCCGCTGCCGTCCGTTTTGAAAAACATCGCATTCATGGCATCAGCAACCCGTTGCGTTTTACGATGTTTGATGACTATCTGCATCTGCTGGATACCGTGCTCTGGCTGTGTGATGGCGATTTATCGCTGCTCGCCAGCCAGGTTAACGCGACGGTGCAAGATGAGCTGATTTTTGCCGGCCATGTGTTCCGCCATGACAATAAGTTGATCACCACCGCCATGCACCGTGATGCCGGAACACAGGCAGAGCTGCTGGAGGTGATCACCCATGGCGCCGTGATGCGGGTACGCGACCTCAATCGCCTGGAAGAGGAACGGGATGGCAAGATCTGTGTGTCTACCGCCGGTAGCTGGCAAACCATCTTAGAGTTACGCGGTTTTACCCCGATGGTGGAACATTTTCTGGATTGTGTGGCCAATCAAACCACCCCGAAAGTCAGTGGCGAACAGGCATTGATAGCACAGCGTTGGATGGAAAAACTGCTGGCGCAGTAAACAGAAAAAAAGCCGGTATCGCAGAAAAAATAAACCCTGCCGATAAAGCAGGGTTTTTCTTTAGCTCACCAACCACGCGAAGCGCTGGATTTGTTTTAAGCTTCGTCTTCTTCCGGCGCAGCATCCGCCGGTTCAGTCAACAGCTCATCCATCAGCTCGTGTTCGGATTCCGCCAACGCCTCTTTTGTTACCACAGGCGCCGCTGCAGATGGCAACTCGATTGGGATCGCAATCAACGTGCGGGTTGCTTCAATCGCATCCTGCAGTTTGACCTGAATGGTCTGCCCCAATTCGTAATACACTTCACCATCCAGCATGGCACGACCGTCGTCATGACTGCAGGTGAAACGCTTACGGTCTTTCAGGATCAGACTGCCCGGTACAAAACAGACGGCGCCATTTTCCAGCAGACGGACTTTAATACCGCTACGCATCACATCCATAATCTCGGCATCAAATACCTGCCCGGAAGCTACTGCTGGCAGCAGGAAGCGGGCATATAACCAATCGCCAATATCGCGTTCTGCCATGCGGTTGCTGCGGCGTGACAAGCTCAGCGCATCGGTCAGTGCCGCATCGGCACGTACCGGCACGTCCTGATTGCTGATGATAGCTTTCAGGATACGATGATTGATCATATCGCCGTATTTACGGATTGGTGACGTCCAGGTCGCATAATGGCTCAGACCTAAGCCGAAATGCGGGCCCGGTTCTGCTGACATCAGCGAGTAGGTCTGGAAACGACGGATGCGGTTATCCAGATAACTGGTTGGTTGCGCATCCAGCCAATGACGTAATTGGCAGAAACCTGGCAGTGTCAGCAAGGTTTCGTCGGTCAACGGCGCTTCGTGTTGTTGCAGTAATTCCTGCACGCCTTTGAATTTTTCGACATCCAGACCGGCGTGCACGTTGAAAATACCATAACCCGGATTACGGGCCAGGAAATCACCAGCACACTGGTTAGCGGCAATCATCGCCTCTTCCACAATCTTGTTGGCGCTGCGGCGGAAGGATGCATGGATCGCGAGCACTTCACCGGCTTCGTTCAACTCAAAATCGTAGTCCGGACGGTCTTTAAACAGGATCGCGTGCTCTTTGCGCCAGTTCTGACGCGCTGTCGTCGCGGCCTGCAACTGTTCAATCTGTTCGACAATCGCCAGGGCCGGCACAAAACCCTCCGCACTGCCATTTTCCAGCCAATCCGACAGTTGATCATAAATCAGACGGCCTTGTGAGCGGATATTGGCCGCAAAGAAACGTGGTTCCGGTAACAGCTCACCGTCGGCGGTGATCAGCATTTCACAGCACAGTGCCGGACGATCTTCACCTTCATGCAGTGAACACAGCTCGTCACTCAAGTGACGCGGGATCATCGGAATATTGCGGCCCGGCAGATAGACGGTAAACGCCCGTTTAGACGCTTCCAGATCCAGCGCACTGCCTGGCTCGATATAGGCAGTCGGGTCGGCAATGGCCACCAGCAATTTCCAGCCGTCAGCCGTTTTTTCAATATATAACGCATCGTCCATATCGCGGGTCGATTCACCGTCGATAGTGACAAATGGCAGCGCAGTCAGGTCTTCACGGGTCAGTCCTTCATCACGCAGTTGCCATTCCTGTTCAATTTCCGGTGCACAACGCGGCAAGTCATGGCGACGTAACACCACCCACCATGGCGCTTCCGGATCATTGTTGTGGGTGACATATTCGGTAATTTCGGCGAAATGACCGCTGGCCTCGTTCATACCGTGACGTTTCAGATTCGCAATGACCCAGTCGCCTTCTTTGAACTGACTTTCATCCAGTCCTTTCATTGGGCGAGCTTTGATCGCATCTTTCATCACCGGATGGTCAGGCACCACGAACAGACGATCTTTGATCACCTTGATGCGCGCTACAAAACGGGTCAGGAATGGGGTTACCAGTGATTCCGGCTCGGCTTGTTCTTTGCCGTTTTCCGCGCGGATCACCGCGATAATCCGGTCACCGTGCATGACTCGCTTCATCTGCTGTGGTGCAATGAAGTAGCTTTCGCCCCGATGATCGGTTTCCAGAAAGCCGAAACCACGATCGGAGGCACGAACGACCCCCTCTTTTTTCGGCAGATTGTCGCGAAGCTGCTGCTTGAGCTGCGCCAGTAACGGGTTATCTTGAAACATGCTCTCTAATCCTGTCAGGAAAACCCAACGACTATACGGATTTCACCAAGGGAAACCAAGCAGGTTTGCCCTGCCGGCTTAAAGCGGTAACTGAATTTCGGCCAACAAGCCACCATCCGGCGCGTTCGAGAGCTGTAATTCGCCGCCATGTTGATGGATCAAGGTCCGTGCGATCGCCAGCCCCAACCCGACGCTGCCATCTTCGGTGTTCCGCGCAGTATCGAGGCGGAAAAACGGTTTAAACACCGATTCCAGCTGATCTTCCGGAATGCCTTCACCGTGGTCACGCACGCGGATCAAAATCGCGGTGGCAGTGGCCTCTAACGACACTTCCGCGTCACCGGCATATTTCAGCGCATTGTTGATCAGATTTTGCAGCACGCGGCGCAACACTTCCGGCCGGCACTGATAGACCCGTTTGCCTTCGGCATAACATTCCACCGGCTGGCCATTATCTTCATAGTCATCACACAGGCTGTGCAACAAACTCACCAGATCGACATTACGGTTCTCTTCACCCTGATGTTCATCACGGGCAAAACTTAACGTCGCGTGCAACATACTTTCCATCTGCGCCAGTGTTTGCAGCATGCGGTCACGATCTTCGCCGTCCGGTAAAAATTCACAGCGCAGGCGCAGGCTGGTCAGTGGGGTACGCAAGTCATGTGAAATTGCCGCCAGCATCTGCGTGCGATCTTGCACAAAGCGGTTCAGACGGTGTTGCATGCGGTTAAATGCCGCCAGTGTTTCTGCCACTTCCTGCGGGCCTGATTCACTCAGGGGGGGAATGGCCGCACCACGGCCAAACTGTTCTGCCTGCTGTACCAGCAGTTTCAGTGGCCGAGTGATGCGACGTAACAGGACTACCAACACCGCACCGATCAACAATGCCACCAGCAACAAACTCAGTAACGCACTCAGCGACCAGGTCGGCGGTTCCCGATCGGCCAATGAGCTGAAATTCAGCCAGCGGCCATCCAGTAACTCCACCGAGCCATACAGTCGAACATCGCGCTGCCAGAACGGCGGGGGGGCTAATCCGGTTCGAGTATGCCCCTGACCATCACGCATCTGCTGATGCATCTGCTGGAACATGGTGGGTGGCAGCTGATCCCTGACCCGTTCCGCACTGATCTGCACACTGAGATTATTCGGATATTCGAGCAGGCGCCGTAACACGTCTTCATATTGCTGGTTATGTTCGCTGGGTGATAACGGCACATTTTGGATGCGCATCATCAGCGTTTCACTGCGACTGGCGCGTAAAATTTCTTCATGCAATTCCGGTGGCGAACTGCTGAGCAGACGCACTACTGAAGAGAGTCGGATCATCGCGTTGCGACTGTTCACCAGCCCCAAGGCTTCATCCCGTTCCGAGCGGTAAATCTGTAACCCTAACACCTGCGCCAGAATTAACCCGGCCAGCGCCAGCAACAAAATTTGCGCAGTAATACTTTGTGGTAACCAGCGACGCCATAAAGCGGGAAAATCAGTGCTCATGCCGTACCTCAGCACTGAACATATAACCACCACCCCAGACAGTTTTAATCAGCTCTGGTTTTTTCGGGTCGACTTCCAATTTACGGCGTAAGCGACTCACCAGCGTATCAATCGCGCGATCAAACGCCTGCGCTTCGCGTCCACGCGCCATGTCCAGCAGTTGATCACGACTGAGCACCCGCTTTGGTCGTTCCAGAAACACTTTCAGCAGATCAAATTCGGCGGTAGAAAGGCTGATCGCCACACCGAATTCATCCACCAGCTCACGACGCGCCAGATCCAACTGCCAATGATCAAAATGCAAACGCTCGGGTAGTTCCTCTTGCGCTTCTGGCATCAGATTGGCGCGGCGTAATACCGCTTTAATGCGCGCCAGCAATTCACGCGGATTAAAGGGTTTTGCCAGATAATCATCGGCGCCCATCTCTAAGCCGATGATGCGATCCATCTCTTCGCCCATCGCGGTCAGCATCACCACCGGTAACGACGAACGGGCTCGCAGGTCACGACACAAGGTTAGGCCATCTTCCCCTGGCAACATCAGATCCAGCACCAGCAATGTGAAATGACCATTTTCCAGCAAACGTTTCATCTCCTTGCCATCACGGGCACAGGTGACTTTGAAGCCATGTTGCTCCAGAAAACGTTTCAGCAAATCACGAATTTCTGCGTGGTCATCAACCACCAGAATATGCGGCAAGGTCTGGTTCATGCGGATTCCTCGGAGGCTATTGCTGTCAGTATATAAATTTGCGTAAGGAATGTATGGCAAATTATGTCACAGAGCTAATCTGGCAAAGTCTGTTACAAAATAGTCTGTTTTTGGCACAGCCGAGTGACATTTATGGTCTGTAATGATAGTGCAAAAACAAATTGATACGAAAAGAGGGGAACGACTATGTTAACACGCAAACAAGCTCTGCTGACTGTAGCATTGATGACCGGTTTACCATTGGCCAGCTGGGCAGCAACACAAGCTACAACGTCAGCAGCTGCACCCACCGCACCAATGGTGCAACCTTGCCCATTTGGTGGTCCGGATGCAGATGGTGATGGCATGATGCGTCACGGTAAAATGATGAAAGGCCATGAAGCCGGTGCTCAACGTGGTATGCACATGATGGACACTGAAGCATTGCAAAAACAGCTGGATGAAATCAAAGACCCAGCCGTAAAAGCTAAATTTATCGATATGGTAAAAGCGCGTCTGGCTTTTGACCAAGCTCAGATCGAAGCAACCAAGACCTTCCTGGATAAACAGAAATAATTCTGCGATACCAGTCTTCTCACTGCTCTTCACCGCCATGCGGGAGGAGCAGTTGTTTTATCGCCTGTCGTAATTGCTGCACCACGGCCTTTTGCCCTGCCAACTGATGCTGCTGCGCCAACCAGACCCAATCCTTCCCTTGCCAAAACCGCTGGATCAATAAAGCCGCTAACAGCTTGGGTAATTGTGCCAATTCAGCACTATGCACCTGCATAGCCCGTAATACCGACGGCCAGCAATGATCGGGCGAACGGTGATGATCGCTAAACGCCAGCAGATCTTGTTGTTCCTGCCCGGTCAGTGGTTCCACGGTGGCTGATTGCAGCAAAGGCACGATAATTTCTGTCGTGAGATCCGATAAGCCATGGGCCAGCCAGACAGGTAATTGTCGCTGGAATTGCTGCTGCCATTGCGTCAATTGCGTTTGTAATTCCGGCCGTAGTGCCAGCAATAACACCGCCGCATGACATCCCGTCGCGACATCTTTGCTCAACCCCAACCGCACCGCCTGCCAGCCTTGTTTACGCCAAAACCGCAGCACCTCGGGCGTAGCGGCAAACGAACAACCGAGAAAATCGGCCAGCCCCTGATAGTGTTGGCTTAATGCGGCCATAAACTGGCTACCCAGCCCCTGTTGCTGACAGGCCGGATGCACGGCAATACGCATCACACGTCGATAACGGTAGTTGGCGGCATCGCGATAACCACAATGCGCCAGTAAGGTTTGCGGTAATAATTGCCCGCGCGGACGCCGCCGCCCGGCCCAGATCTGCTCCGCCAGCGCACGGTCGATGGGCCCTTCGCGCATCAGCAACGCCACGCCATATAACGCGATGTCGTCACGCCACAGCCAGATCTCTATATCCGGGCAATCCAGCAACAACCGCAGATCAGTGGGCGAAGTCTGATAATGCGCCAACACCAGCAAACCAAACAGTTGCCGTAACAGCGCTTCATCTTGTAATAGTTCAGCAGAACTCACTTGTTGCAGCGTGAACTTGGTTGATCGCGTTGCTGGCAAAGGTGAAGCATCGGCATCCAACAATAAGATGTTCGCCAGCAACGGCTCCAGCGGATCGCTGACCGCCCAACGCAGTGGGACAGTTAAAGTGAGTTGCTGCCAGTGTGGCCAGTGCGTAGCCAGCCAGCGGCACATGCGCAACTCAAAACCATGCCCCGAACCTTCATAACCATGAATGGTGGTGGCATATACCACCCGTTGATATTTTTGCTGTAACTGGCGTAATAATGCCGCCGGGATCGCTGCGGCTTCATCGACCAGCAGCAGATCGCAATCAACATTTTGTTCCAGCAACATTTCCGGGCTGTAAAAACTCAATAAAGCGTGCTGACCAGCATGCCGGAATAATGTTTGTGCCGATTGCTGTGACGGTGCCGTGACGACCAGCCGTTTACCTTGTGCCAGTAAATGACGCGCCGCCAAACCCAATGCGGTGGATTTACCCCGCCCGCGATCGGCCATGATGACCAGCGGATAGGCTTTCGCCGCCAACGCACATTGTTCCACCGCCAGCATCGCCGCATGTTGCTCTGTACTCAGGCACCCGTCAGCATCAACTGTTCTATGCCACACCACAGCCGGTAATTCCGGCAATTCCGCCTGTAAATGATTGGCACTGAGATCCCAGAGCCAGACGTCAGGGTCAGTCTGTAACAAGCGTAACAGCCGTTGCAGGAAATGCGGATAACAGCGCGATATCTCTTCCGGCTGCGACACATAACGCCGGTGATCGGGGTCAGAAAACACCGACCAATCAGTGAGAGCAGGCATCAATAACACCAACAACCCACCGGCACGCACGGCTCCCCCAACCGCACCTAAAATCTCTGGCGATAAACCGGAAAAACCATTTACCACCACCAACGGATATTCCTGCCCCAGCCAAGGCATAGTGTGCTGCGATTTTTGCGGTAAACACTCGGCTGGACCATCACCCAGCCATAATGCACCGTATTGCCAAAGTGCCGTTGCCTGTTGCTGACAAGCCTCCGCATTCCCCGTCAGCAAGACAAAACGCCGCTCGCCACGACTCAGTAAACGTGCGCAATGTTCTGCAAGAGAGAGTTCTAACGGCTGAGGCATAACGATTCCGTGGTGGTTTTTTTAAATTGTATCCTGCCCCGCGACTGGAAATCCCCTACAATAAGCAGCAGTGTAATTAATGAGGATAAATTGTGGCCAAAGTTGCGGTATTTCTGGATCGGGACGGCGTGATTAATCAGGATACGGGTTATGTCGCTTCCGTGGACGATTTTCACTTTATTGACGGTGCAATCGAAGCATTACAATTGCTGAAGAAAAAAGGCTACTGCTTGGTATTAGTCACCAATCAGTCTGGCATTGCCCGTGGTTTCTTCACCGAAAAACAATTTATGCATCTGACCGAATGGATGGACTGGTCACTGGCGGACCGTGATGTTGATCTCGACGGTATCTATTACTGCCCACATCATCCAACAGAAGGTGAAGCACCTTACCGTCAGGTTTGTGATTGCCGTAAACCTGCACCGGGTATGTTGCTTGACGCCGCTAAAGAGCTGGATATTGATCTGGTCAATTCCTATATGGTAGGTGACAAAGGTGCCGACATGCAGGCCGCTAAAGCGGCTGGTGTAACCCATAAGATTCTGGTACGCACTGGTAAAGCCGTCACCGAAGAAGCACAGGCGCTGGCCGATGAAGTGCAGGATTCTCTGCTGACGTTTGCGAAATCAGTGCCAGCACTTAGCTAATTGATAGTGTTCATGCGTCGTTGATATCAACGGCGCAAAGATAAAAATCAGAATATGAATGCGGTATAAAGGGAAGGAATTTTTTTTCATGCCGCCAGAAATGATTTGAGCCTGCCAAGGCAAGCTCAATCGAATTACACACTATCCCGCTGCTTTCAACAGCTTATGACCGATGTGTCGGTTTCTTTATTATGTTTGGCATTATTATGCACATGCTGTGCGCGCCAGACGAAACTAATATACTTCGTTTTTCGCAATTTGCAAATTACCCAGCCATTTTCGTGATGTTGCTCACTATATAAATCGTTGGCTGTGCTTCCTTAGCCGATAAATTCTCACTCTATAAACACCAACTTAGCCTCATTTCACCGATATCGATGACTATTATTCGATCGCAATTGACGAACGGAAACGGAGTGAATAGTCTTGGCGCATGACACCGTGATTTATCCTCTACCCTGATACGGAACTTACTATGAAAAAACTGTTTGTGTTGCTGGTTGGTCTGTTGATTGCCCCTTTCCTGCAGGCGGCACCAGAATTTAAAGAAAATGTGAATTACGAAATTATTCGTCAGACCAACACACCAAAACCAGAAGTGATGGAGTTTTTCTCGTATTTTTGTCCACACTGCTATCAGTTCGAACCGATCATGGCTGAATTGAAAAAACAGTTACCGGCAGATGTGGCTTTTAAACGCACACCCGTGGCCTTCATGGGTAAAGAGATGGGCCCAGAACTGCAACGAGCTTATGCGGTTGCAGACCTGCTGAAGGTAGAAGAAAAAGTAACACCTATGTTTTTCAGCCTGATCCACGCCGAACAAAAAGCCCCACAAAGTCGTGCCGATGTACGCGCTGTGTTTGAGAAAGCCGGTGTGAATGGTAAAGATTTTGATGGTGCCGTAGACAGCTTCGCGGTAACCGGCATGGTGGCACAATATGATCGCAGCACTGGCAGCATGAACATCCGTGCCGTGCCATCAACCGTGGTGAATGGTAAATATCTGGTGAAAACCGAAGGTATCAAGAGCACTGAAGAGTACATCAGTCTTGTGAAATATTTACTGCAAAAGAAAGACTAGCGGATCAATATCTTATCTCTGGCTTTTCCCGCTTCGAGATGTCAAATAACAAAGCCCAGCATGCTTTTGATTGCTGGGCTTTGTCTTATAACCACATGGCACAAATCAACGATACGTTCATCATGAGTAGGTTTTTTCTTTTACTGTCGTTATTTGATTTTTATGCGGGGCATGCGGCGACCAACCGGCTACTGCTAACATGATAAAGAATCCAATTACATATGCGACTGGAACATGCCAACCTTGGCGCACCCAGTTTACCGCCGAGCGAGCCTCAGGATACATACTGGACAAAGCAACGCCCGCCGATGAGCCAAACCATAACATTGAACCACCAAACCCCACCGCATAGGCCAGAATACCCCAATCGTACCCCCCTTGCTCAAGGCACAACTTCGTCAATGGAATATTATCAAAGATCGCTGAAATGAACCCTAATCCAAATGTACTCACCCAAGAAGCTGGCGGCAATTCATCAACAGGCATTAGCGATGCACAACTGACTAATCCTAAAAGGAAAACAGTGCCGGGCAATGCATGATTGATCTCACGCCACGGGGTTTTTACCACCAAAGATCCAATCAGAATAGCAACCCAAACACCTAACGCAGGGAAATCAAATAAATAATTGGTGGCCACAGCCAATAGTAAGATCAAACCAACTACGCCGATTTTTTTCCATTCAACCTGAACAGAACTCGGGCCATCTTTGACAATACGCTGATACTTATCTTGTTGTTTGGAAGCTATCACGCCAAAGATCACCAGTGAAACGACCGCGGCAATATAAGCGTGTAGAACATCTAATTGACTGACACCATCAATCCACATCAGTGTGGTCGTTGTATCACCCACCACCGAGCCAGAACCACCGGCATTACTTGCCGCCACAATGGCCGCCAGATAACCGATGTGTACCCGCTGTTTGAACACAACGAATGCGATTGCACCACCAATCATCGCTGCCGCAATATTATCGAGAAAGCCACTGGTGACAAAAATCATCACCAATAAAACAAAACCGCCTTTCCAGTCATCCGGCAAATATCTTGGTAAAATTTTTGGTAAATGAGATTCATCAAAATGTTTTGCCAAAATGGCAAAGCCAGATAGCAGACCAAAAAGGTTCAGCATGATCCGCCATTCACCTTCATGGCCGTCACCGCCCATCATGTGATGAACAAAAGAGAAATCATCCAGGAATATATATTTACTGGCGACAACAGCAGCAAGCCCAGCCAGAGAAACAAACATGGTGTAATGATGAAACAGCGCAACACACAGCAACGTAAAGGCGAAGAAGATAAACTCAAGTCTTATTCCCCCCAGCGTTAACATATGTCCCGTTTCGGAAGCAAAACTAACCGTTGGTACAAGCAGGCACAACAAGGGAAATAACCAGATAAAATGCTGGGAAAAGTTTGCTTTGTTTTTCATTCAAACCTCAAAAATGGAGCTTAATCGATTCATTACGCTCAAGCGTTCACTAAATGAACGACGGGATTTTCGGCAAACAAATAGCGATCATCTACTAAGTCATCATCCACCGTTGTCGCCTGAAACAGCATTTTCTTGGTATTTTCCAAATGCTGCCACATCGCCAACTTTGCCGCTTTCGGGTCTTTCCGCATCAATGCTTTCAAGATCTGCTCATGATCATCACACCAGCTCTCGATCGCCCGATCATCAATATGCTCATGCAATTTAAGCCAATACGGATTGTGCTCCCGATGCTGCCAGAGCTTAGCCACCAAAGTGACCAGCACAGAATTTTGCGTGGCTTTGGCAACCTGAATATGGAACTGTTTATCCCACTGAGAATCGCGCGATCGGTCTTCTTTCTGGGCTGTTTCTTGAATTGCCAATAACGCCATAATGTCTTGCTTGGTCACTTGAGTAGCCGCAAATTCGGCAATATTACTTTCCAGCAACTGGCGGGCTTGTAGTAACTCGAACGGGCCTGCGGTCAAAAATTCATTATCTTCTGTTTCAAGTGTCGTCAGCGGTGAATATCGTGACTCCAAAGCGATGACATGGATACCAGAACCTTTTCGCACATCAACCATGCCTTCAACTTCCAGCATGATAATAGCCTCGCGGACTACCGTTCGGCTCACTTTCATCTCTTCCGCAATCAGACGCTCTGCAGGTAAACGATCTCCAACCATATATTGGTTACAAGTGATCCGTTTCTTTAGCTCTGTAGCCACTTTCTGATAAAGACGTGCTGATTCAACAAAATCCATAACAACCTCGTTTACTGCCAGAATAAATGGTAAATCATGCCCTGTATTATATAGGGCATGATTTGTTATACCAATTGTAAAATACACCGATAGCTGTTTCTGAGATGCTGAACACGAGGATCTAAAAACTTCATCAATGCATTCCGAATAGCCCGGGTAAAAACAGGCTTAATGCAGGAATGTAAGTAACGGCAAATAAGGTCACTAGCAGAGCCAAAAAGAATGGCAACATAGGTTTGAGCAGATCTTGCAAGCGAACCCCAGACACTGAACAACCAACAAACAACGCACTGCCCACTGGTGGTGTACACAAGCCGATACACAGATTGAACACCATCATGATCCCGAAATGAACCGGATCCATACCCAAATTAGTCGCTATTGGTAAAAAGATCGGCGTGAAAATTAACACGGCTGGGGTCATGTCCATGAACACACCAACAATCAACAAAATGATGTTAATGATCAGCAGAATAACAATCGGATTGTCTGATACTCGCATCAGGGCATCACTGATGGTGTAAGGAATATCCGCATTGGTCATTGCCCATGACATACCAACAGAGATACCGATCAATAGTAAAACAATCGACGTGGTGATAACCGAATCGAGAATGATCGATGGCAGCTCTTTGAACTTCACTTCACGATAAATCAAGACTGACAATACAAAGGTATATACCACCGCAATGGCTGATGCTTCGGTAGCAGTAAAGATACCACCCAGAATACCCCCCATAACTACGACAACCAGCAACAGACTAGGGAACGCATCCCACAGCGCTTTCAACGCTATAGCCATGGTTGGACGAGGTGCGACCGGATAGCCACGGCGCTTTGCAATAATAGCACCGACGACCATGATACCAAGCCCCATAAGGATACCTGGAAGGTAGCCCGCCATGAATAGCGTCGCAACCGAAATACCACCCGCTGTTAGTGCATAAATAATCAACACGTTTGATGGCGGAATTAATAATCCGGTAATACAAGAGGTCACATTGATCGCAGCAGAATACGCTGGGTCATAGCCCGCTTTTTTCTGCATCGGTGACATGGTGCCACCAACCGCTGCTGCAGCTGCAACCGCAGAGCCTGAAATTGAACCAAACAACATATTTGCCATCACATTCACATGCCCCAGCGAACCCGGCATCCGGCCAACTAAGATCTGCGAAAAATTAATGAGGCGGTGGGCAATACCGCCACGATTCATTAATACCCCGGCAAAGATAAAAAATGGGATCGCTAACAATGAAAAACTATCTAAACCAGTGGCCACTTTCTGGCCAATTACCGCGAGTGTTGTTTCTAACGGGAGCATCATCGTGCCAGCAGCCAGTGTGGCCAACCCGATAGAGAATGAAATAGGAACGCCTAAAAATACCAATATAAAAAACGAGCCAAACATAACCAATGAGAGTGTCCAATCCATTATGCTTTCTCCTCAGAGGTGGTCATTTGGATGGCAGGCAGAGCAAAGAAATCCATGACTGCATCTAATATGTATAACAAGCTGTAATAACTCATCACGGCACCACTCAACGGTAGTACACCATATACATAAGCCATCGGCAGTTGCATCGCAGGTGATAATTGTGCGGTTGCATAGACTTTAAGCACTAGCACTCCACCACCCCAAATCAGCGCACTTGCCGCAAAGCCCAGCACGCACAGATTGACAAAAATCACGTTCAAGGCTTTCTTTTTGCCTTTCAAATTCATTGTCAACAAATCGATGCTTAAATGGCTCTGAGCGCCTACGCCATATGCAGCACCCAGTAACCCGACCCAGATCATGCTGAAACGAGCTATTTCATCGGTCATGGTGCTTGGTGCACCCAGTACATAGCGACTGAACACTTGCCATACCACACAAAAAACCAAACCAACCATTACCACGATCGAAAAAGTAGCAATTACCTTATCAATCGGTGTTTTAAATTTTTGAAGCCGCATACTGTTTCTCCTTGGCGGAACAGCAATGCCATTCCGCCAAATGCTAGATTTTCTATTACTTACTGATCGGAAACAGCTTCAATCTTCTTCAGCCATTCCGCTTTTTGCGGGTCATTTTTGAAATCGTCATAGATCGGTGTCAACGCTTTGCGGAAAGCTTCTTTATCAACTTGGATAAAGGTGGCACCACTCTCTTCCGCTTTTTTACGAGATGCGATCACTTCGTCAGCCCACAGTTTCTGTTCGTACTCTTCGGAGTGTTTAGCAGCGGTAGTGATGATTTTGCGCTGCTCGTCGGATAACGCATCCCACGCCTTAGTGGAGACAATCAGATAATCCGGCACTGCGGTATGTTGATCTTCCGAATAGAATTTAGCGACTTCCACATGGCGAGTTTGCACATAAGATGGTTCATTGTTTTCAGCACCATCAATGACACCTTGTTGCAGTGCGGTATAGACTTCACCAAATGGGATCGGTGCTGGTGCAGCCCCCAGCAACTCAATCAGTTTGATGGTCGTTGGTGTTGCAACAACGCGGATCTTAAGACCTTTCATATCAGCTGGAGTATGAATGGCTTTCTTCGCATAAAAACTACGTGTGCCAGCCACATAAGCCGCCAGTGAAATAAACCCTTTATCGCGGGTCTCTTGCATCATGTCTTGACCGACTTTGCCATACAGCACATTGGTGAAGTGTTTTTCGTTTTTGAACAGATAAGGCAGGCTGAAAATAGAGTAGGCTGGAGCAAATGGTTCCATTTCGCTGGCGCTCGCCTTAGTCATGTCCAACGCACCATTTTGCAACATTTCAATCGTTTCACGTGGGCCACCCATCTGGCCGCCTGGATAAATGCGCAGTTTCATTTTGCCATCAGAAGCGGTTTCAATTTCTTTCGCCATCTCAGCCAGCGCTTTATGCACAACGTGCGAGTTGTCCAGATTATGTGCCAGTTTCAGTGTTACACGTTCAACGGCCATGGAAGAGAATGAAAACATTGCCAACGGGGCGGCTAATAAGATGCTTGCAGCCAGTGTTTTTAGTTTTAACGTCATTGTGAACAAACCTCTGCTGTTGGGGGGTATAGATCAACGTCGTTACGGCTCAACGTCATAAATGTCACATTACAGGTGCAATCTTAATTGGTATGACATCTTTTATAGTTGAGAACCATCACACTTTTTAGGTGCTTTTTTGGTCTGGCGCTAACTTTCACCAAAACAGTGAGGTTGGTCACATGAAATTCAGGTTTATGTTCGTCAATCACTGAACTGAGGGCTAATTGGGGTGTGTTTTGTAAATTATTGGCCTAATAAACAACCCAAAAGATATAAACCACACTTGAAATCCGTAGAACCGAATAAAAAAAGCCCCGTCAGATACGGGGCATAAAAACACTTGTCATTTATCTTGACCTGAACCCGCCCCAAAAGCGTCTTCTATACAGAAACTGGCGAGTTAGTGGCTGAATTCCTGATAAGCAAGCACACAATGACCGCGCCAATCACGTCAAATAATGATAAGCAGACGAAGAGTGGGTCATAGCCAATTTTGCTTGCTACAACACCGACTATGAGAGAGAAAATAGTCGCCCCAAGATAACCAGCCATTCCAGTCAAACCATTCGCTGTACCAATGGAGTTTTTGCTGAATACATCAGATGACAACGTGATCAGTGAACCAGAGATAGTTTGGTGCGCAAAACAACCGACACAGAACAATGCAATTGCCGTATAAGGGCTGGCAACCAGACCTATTGCAGCAGGAGCCAACATACAAATAGCGCCAGTGATAACCACTAACTTACGGCTTGTAATTAATGACACCTTGAACCATTTCATCATCAGTGGGGACAAATACCCGCCCACCACACAACCTAAATCCGCAGCGAGAAATGGAATCCAAGCAAACATAGCGATTGACTTCAGATCCATGTGGCGAACAGAACTCAAATAGAGCGGGATCCAAAAATTAAAGGTCTGCCAGGCAGGCTCTGCAAGGAATTTAGGAATCGCGATACCCCAGAATTCCTTGCGTTTTATGATCTGTCTTACCGATGGTTTAGATTTGTCATTTTTATGTGCAACCTCTTGACCATCCTGGATATATTGTCTTTCTTCATCAGTAATGTTGGGGTGTTTAGATGGTAGACGAAAGAAAAGTAACCACAGCGCAACCCAGACAAAACCTAATGCACCGGTCACCACAAAAGCCGTTTCCCAGTTATATAACTGAATACAGGCAATAACCAGCGGTGGTGCCAACATGCCACCGATTGACGATCCAATATTAAACCAGCCAGTGGCAATCGAACGCTCTTTGGCAGGAAACCATTCTGTGACCGATTTCATACCTGCAGGAATAACGGCTGCTTCAGCCATCCCCATCAGACCACGAAAGAATGCTAATGACTGCCAGCTGTTAGCGAAGGCATGCAGCATATTAGTCAGCGACCAAGCAACGCAGAAAATAGCCAAACCAATTTTGACACCGACAGAATCCAGAATAAAGCCGGCAACCGGCTGCATCACGGTGTAACACGCCTGAAATGCCGCAACGACATAGGAATATTGTTCTACGGTAATGTGTAGCTGATCCTTCAGTGTCGGCGCCGCAGCTGACAACGAAGAACGGGTTAGATAGTTCAATACCGTTCCCAGCATAACTACGCCGATAATCCACCAGCGCAGTCCTTTAATCTTTTTAGTTGACGCCATGTTTTTGTCTCCACAACAAACATCAAAATAGTTAGAAAGTACTCATGACGCCAGTCTGGTTATTAGAAGTACATTTCAGCTGCATTTGATGCTGTAATACACAACCCGAAATTGGACCAACAACTTTACTCTCATGAGCGAAGCGGATTTTTGTGACAAATGCCTACCAACAACATGATCAATATCAAATAATAGTGGTTTCACCTCCTATTAAAGGCAAAATATGTGACCAACAAGACAAAATCTCGAATAGATGGATAGACACAAGCAGGGGAAGAAATAATAATTGGTATAACAAATCGAAAAAATGGCTACATGCCCTGTTCGCGAAAGCAGGAGGACATGTGAAAACATGAAACTTCATTTCACCGGAGTAAAAAATGAGTTCCTTTTTAACCGAAGATTTCTTACTGGATACTGATTTTGCCCGCCAGCTGTACCATGATTTCGCAGCAGACCAGCCAATTTATGACTTTCATTGTCACCTGCCGCCGCAATTGATCGCTGAAGATTACCAGTTTAAAAATCTGTATGACATCTGGTTGAAAGGCGATCATTATAAATGGCGTGCCATGCGCTCGAACGGTGCCGATGAGAAATTCTGCACCGGTGATGCCGATGATTACGCTAAATTTCAGGCTTATGCCGCTACTGTTCCGCATACCATTGGTAACCCGCTGTATCACTGGACACACCTCGAACTGCGTCGGCCATTTGGCTTAACGAATGTATTGTTATCTCCTACTACCGAAAAACAGGTGTGGGATTTCTGCAACGACAAGCTGGCGCAACCGGAATTTTCGGCACGTGGCATCATGCAGCAGATGAACGTGAAAATGGTCGCCACCACTGACGATCCGATTGATGACCTGCGCCACCACGCAGCGATTGCAGCCGATGAAACATTTGGCACCGTAGTGACACCAAGCTGGCGGCCAGACAAAGCCTTCAATATTGAAGCACCGATCTTTGCCGATTACATCACGGCGTTAGAAACTGCCGCAAATGTCGCCATTGATTCATTTGCCGACTTAAAACAGGCGCTGACACTGCGTCTGGATCATTTCGCGGCTCACGGCTGTAAAATTGCTGACCACGCACTGGATGTGGTGCTGTTCGGTGAAGCCTCTGATGCCGGACTGACAGCCATGTTGCAGGCACGTCGCCAAGGTCAAATTCTGTCACCCGAGCAGATCGCCGCCTTCAAAACCGCAGTGTTGTTATTCCTCGCCGCCGAATACAAACAACGGGGCTGGGTGCAGCAATATCACATCGGTGCGCTGCGCAATAACAACAGCCGTCGTTTGCAGGAACTTGGCCCAGATACTGGTTTTGACTCGATCAATGATGGTCTGGTTGCCGCGCCATTGTCACGTCTGCTCGACGCGCAAGATCGCAATAATCAGTTACCAAAAACCATTTTGTATTGCCTGAATCCACGCGATAACGAAGTGCTGGCAACCATGCTGGGCAATTTCCAGGGCGACGGTATTCCAGGAAAAATGCAATTCGGCTCCGGCTGGTGGTTTAACGATCAGAAAGATGGCATGGAACGCCAGATGATCCAGCTGGCACAACTCGGTTTGCTGAGCCGTTTTGTTGGCATGCTGACCGACAGCCGCAGCTTCCTCTCTTATACCCGACATGAATATTTCCGCCGCGTATTGTGCCGCATGCTCGGTCGTTGGGTCGCCGATGGCGAAGCGCCAGCCGACATCAAACTGTTGGGTGAGATGGTGCAGAACATCTGCTTTAACAATGCGAAAAACTACTTCGGCATTGCGCTGAAATAATCGTACTCAACAGATAACGGCGTGGGGGCAAGGCTCCCGCGTGAGGAGACACAAATGCACGCTTTAAACCGCCAGCAATTTCCCGGCAACGTATACCCTGAAAAAATCATCCAATTCGGCGAAGGCAATTTTCTGCGCGCCTTTGTCGATTGGCAGATCGACTTGCTGAATGAACACACCAATCTGAATGCTGGTATTACTATCATTCGCCCGATTGATACGCCCTTTCCACCCAGCTTGAGCACGCAAGATGGTCTCTATACCACGGTTATTCGTGGCCTGAACGAAGCGGGTGAAGCGGTGCGCCATACCCGTCTGATCCGCAGCGTTAATCGCGAACTGAACTGCTACCAGCAGTTTGATGAGGTGTTGGCACTGGCGCGTAACCCCGATATTCGTTTTGTGTTCTCAAACACCACCGAAGCTGGCATTACCTATGTCGCGGATGACCAGCTGACCGATGCGCCACCAAGCAGCTTTCCCGCCAAACTGACGCGTTTGCTGTTTGAACGCTTCCAACATTTTAACGGTGCCGCCGACAAAGGCTGGATCATTCTGCCTTGTGAGCTGATTGACTATAACGGTGATGCGCTGCGTGAATTGGTGCAGCGTTATGCTGTCGAGTGGAAATTGCCGCTGGCGTTCAGTAACTGGCTGGGTCAGCACAACACCTTCTGCTCAACACTGGTTGATCGCATCGTGACCGGTTTCCCACGTGATGAACACGCCGCCTTGCAGGAAGAGTTCGGTTATCAGGATCAATTTGTCGATACCGCGGAATACTTCTATCTGTTTGTCATTCAAGGGCCGCAGTGGTTGAGTGAAGCGCTGTGTCTTGATCAGCTGCCAGCCGATAAACCGATGAACATTCGTATCGTGAATGACATCAAGCCATATAAAGAGCGCAAAGTGGCGATCTTGAATGGTGCGCATACCGCATTGGTACCGGTGGCGTTCTTAGCCGGAATCGACACCGTCGGCGAAACGCTGCAAGACGCGCAGTTAAGCCAATTTGTGGAAAAGGCAATTTTCGAAGAAATAGTACCGACGCTGGATCTGCCACGCGATGAGCTGGAGTCATTCTCGCGAGATGTGTTAGCGCGCTTCCGCAATCCGTTTATCAAGCACCAACTGTTGTCGATTGCCCTGAACGGCATGACCAAATACAAAACCCGTATTCTGCCACAACTGCTGACCTATCAAGATCGCAAAGGCCATCTGCCGGTTCGCCTGACCTTTGCACTGGCGGCACTACTGGCCTTTTATCAAGGCAAACGTGGCGATGAAAGCTACCCATTGCAAGACGAAGCGCACTGGCTGGAACACTTTGCGGCACTGTGGCCGGCGGTTGACGCTGGTACCATCACGCTGGCCGATCTGGTGAAGCAAACATTGAGCGTAGAAAGTCACTGGGGAGAAGATCTGACCCGCGTGAAAGGGCTGGTGGAAGCGGTTTGTCTGCATCTGATGCGGATCCGTTCACAAGGTATGCGCACCGCGCTGACCGTTTGTAGCTGAGGTTGCATTATGCAAGAGGTTATAAAAATACATGCCACCGATAATGTCGCGGTGGCCTTGGCTGACCTTGCCGAAGGTCAGCGTATTAACATCGATGGCGTGACGATCACCCTGCGTGGCTTTATTGCGCGTGGGCATAAACTGGCGCTGCATGATTTACCCGCGAACACGCAAGTGATCAAATATGGCCTGCCGATTGGGCATGCCCGCACTGACATTGCGGTCGGTGAACATGTGCATCATCACAACATCGCCACCAATTTGAACGATCTGGATGAATATCAATACCAGCCTGATTTTATCGCTTTGCCACCACAACCCGCCGATCGCGAAGTGCAGATCTATCGTCGTAAAAATGGTGAAGTGGGTATTCGGAATGAGTTATGGATCTTACCAACAGTCGGTTGTGTGAATGCGCTGGCGAAACAGATGCAGCAACAGCTGCAACGTGAATGCAATCTGTCAGCTATCGACGGTATTCATCTTTTCAGCCACCAATATGGCTGTTCCCAGCTAGGCCAAGACCACCAGAACACCCGCACCATACTGCAGAATATGGTCCGTCACCCCAATGCCGGCGGGGTTCTGGTGGTTGGCTTAGGTTGTGAAAACAACCAAATCGCCGCCTTCAAAGAGACCTTAGGTGAATTTGATGCCGAGCGCGTGCGTTTCATGGTCTGTCAGCAACATGATGATGAAGTTGCCACCGGTGTCGAACTGTTGCAGGAGTTGCTGGCAGTGATGCAACAAGACTCCCGCACACCGGGTTTGATCAGCGAGCTGAAATTCGGGCTGGAATGTGGCGGTTCTGATGGTTTCTCCGGCATTACCGCCAACCCGCTGCTGGGTCAGTTTTCTGATTACGTGATCCAACATGGTGGCACCAGCGTGCTAACCGAGGTGCCGGAGATGTTTGGTGCGGAACGCATTTTGATGTCCCGTTGCCATGATGAAACCACGTTTGAGAAAACGGTATCGATGGTGAATGACTTCAAACAGTATTTCATCGATCACAACCAGCCGATCTATGAAAATCCGTCTCCCGGCAACAAAGCAGGTGGCATTTCCACGCTGGAAGAGAAGTCGCTGGGCTGTACGCAAAAAGCCGGACAAAGTCAGGTCATGGATGTGTTGAAATATGGTGATCGGTTAACGCACCCTGGTTTTAACTTACTCAGCGCGCCAGGCAATGATGCCGTGGCCACCAGCGCACTGGCCGCCGCCGGTTGTCACATGGTATTGTTCAGCACAGGGCGAGGTACGCCCTACGGCGGATTCGTTCCGACTGTGAAACTAGCCACCAACAGCGATTTAGCCAGACGTAAACCGCATTGGATTGACTTTAACGCAGGTCGATTGCTGGAAGACCAAACCATGGCGCAGCTGCTCAATCAGTTTATTGATTTGATTGTCGATGTCGCCAATGGTAAAGCCACCTGTAATGAGAAGAACGACTTCCGAGAACTCGCGATCTTCAAAAGTGGCGTAACCTTGTGACCTCACATTTACATGCTTTAGCGGCTTTGTTTGCTGCCAACCCACTGGCGCAGTCAGTGGGTTTACTGGCGTTTATAATTGGCATTTCAGCCTTTGTGCAACGCAATGACCAGCGTCTGCGTACCTTTCTGACCTTATATTGTGTCGTCATTGGCGCCCATTTCTTCTTGCTCGGCGCCCATACCGCCGCTTATGCGGCATGGCTCAGTGGTTTCCGCAGTTTTATTTCAACTCATACCCGCCATGTCGCGGTGATGTGTTTTTTCCTGCTGATCGTTTGGGTGTTGGGTGTGCCGAACATTACCCAACCGATTCAGTGGTTAACGCTGATCGGCACCACGCTCGGTACCTGGGCGCTGTATCGTGAACAAGGCATTCGTATGCGTCTGATCATGCTGATGGGCACCGTGTGTTGGGTGACACATAATTTTGTGATTGGTTCGATTGGTGGTGCGCTGATTGAGGGCAGCTTTTTGTTTGTGAACAGCCACACCGTCTTCCGTTTATGGCGACAGCGCCCTGCTCACATAACCAACTAATGAAATTTAAATAGTCTGGCCATTTTGCAGCTCCCGCTTAAAATCACTGCGATAAACACGGGAGTCGAAGAATGAAAACACCAAAAATTCTAGTCAGTGCCTGTTTGCTGGGTTGCCCGGTTCGTTATGACGGTCAGAGCAAACCGGTTCATCACACCTTATTGCAACGCTGGCAAGCCAATGGCTGGCTGGTGCCATTTTGTCCGGAACAAGCTGGTGGTTTACCCACCCCGCGTCCGGCCGCTGAAATTCAAACCGATGGCCGCGTAATGACCGGTTGTAACCATGATGTGACTACCGCCTTCGTGCGCGGCGCCGAACAGGCACTCACCTTGTGCCAGCAGCAACAAATCAAATACGCGATCTTAAAAGAGAGCAGCCCATCGTGCGGCAGCAGCAATATCTATAACGGCCAGTTCAGCGGTCAGAAAATTCCCGGTGAAGGCATCACCACTCGCCTGTTACGCCAACACGATATTCAGGTATTTTCGGAACACAATCTGGATGAACTGTTTGCGCTGCTCAGTTAATACCATTCCGTTAACGCTTTTCTGCCAATAGCTGATCTTTGCGTTGCCAGACGCCGGTCAGCCATTGCTGGAAACCACGTTTAAACGGTTTATCTTTGATGTAATCGCCACGCTGCACTTCCGTCACCGGGATCTCTTCAATCCAAACCTGAACCCGCGTTAAACGACCGGTCAACATGGCGTGAAATGGTCGATCGGTGTTTTCCGGGTAAGCCAGCGTCACGTTAACAATCTTCTCAAACTGCTCACCCAGCACGTTCATCGCCATCGCTAACCCCGCCGGTTTCGGCGTCAGCAAATGCGCATACGGTGATTTGGTTTCGGCTTTCTTTTCCGGTGTAAAACGACTGCCTTCAACAAAATTAATCACCGTCGTCGGAATGGTACGGAATTTGGCACACGCCTCACGCGCCGTAGTCACATCTTTGCCGCGCAACTCCGGGTTTTTCAGTAACTGCTGACGGCTGTAACGACGCATAAACGGCATGTCCAAGCCCCAGCACGCCAGACCGACAAACGGCACATACAACAGATCGTGTTTTAAGAAAAATTTCGGGGTTGGCAAACGGTTACGGAAAATATCACCTAATAACACGATGTCCGCCCAGCTTTGATGATTACAGATCACCATATGCCAGCCTTTCTTATTCAGATTGGTGGTGTCATGCACTTCCCACTCCACTTTATTCACCAGTCGCAACATCAGCGCATTACCACACAACCAGCCGTACATGATGAAATTACAACCACGGGTCAGGTAATGATTAACCACCGCAATCGGGATCAACAATTTCAGCAAGGCCTGGATGCCAATCAGGAATGACACCAGTGCGGTATTCAGGATCACAAATGCAATACTGAGTGGTAATAAGATAAAACCGGGCAGAAATGACAACATAATTAATTCTGAATAATGAGGGTTTAACACCACTGACCGCTCATAGTCAGCACGAAGGCGCGCATTATCGCCGCAAGATCGGTACAGGTGAAGCAAAAAACAACGACATATTCATTTGAAGCGATACTATGAATTTGCTGCAATTGTTGTAAGAATGAACAACTTACTATGTATGGGATAATAAAATTATGGAAACCAGTGTTTTTAAACGCGTACACCTCTCGGGCGTGCAACAAATCAGCCCGTCGTTATATAACCTCACCATCGGCCTGACTTTATGCTGGGGCTTTTTTGTTAACTGGCTGATGATGATGACGATTCCGGTGGAAAGTCTGTATGCCATCGATAATCGGCTGTTTTTTATCGGTTACTTCCTGTGTTGTATGGCCGGAAGTTTTATTCTGAATCGCTCCGAAAATCCGTTGATCAGCTTCTTTGGTTACAACCTGATTGTGGTGCCGTTTGGTCTGGTGCTGAATTTAGTAGTCAGCCAATTTGACAGCGCATTGGTGCTGGAAGCCATGCGTGTGACCGGTGAAATCACCTTCGTCATGATGCTGTTAGGCAGTATGTATCCGGCGTTCTTTCAGGGCATCGGGCGCGCACTATTTTTCGCCTTGCTGATCACCTTGGTCGTGCAGTTGGCGGAAGTGTTTATCTTCCACAAATCACATCCGCTGACCGACTGGGCGGTGGCACTGATTTTCAGTGGTTATATCGGTTACGACTGGGCGCGCGCGAATGCGATCCCGAAAACGCTGGATAACGCTATCGACAGCGCCGCTGCGTTGTATCTCGATATCATCAACCTGTTCTTGCGTGTCCTGCGTATTCTCAGCCGTCGCTGATCTTCCCCGCCTTTTCCCACAGGCTCCTATACTTACAGGAGCCTGTGACCGCTATTTTTTGCGGAGCCTTGTTATTTTTCGGAGTCTAGCGTGCAGCAGCATATTCAAGCCGTTCTGAGTGAACTGAACCGGGTGATTTTAGGCAAGGAAGAGGAGATCCAGCTGGCGGTCTGTTGCTTGCTGGCGAAGGGCCATCTGCTGATTGAAGATCTGCCCGGCATGGGCAAAACCACGCTTGCGCACGCACTGGCCACCGTGATGGGGTTGCAGTATCAACGCGTGCAATTTACCTCCGACATGCTGCCGGCCGACCTGCTGGGTGTCTCGGTCTTTGAACAACAAAAAGAGTTCGTTTTTCACCCCGGCCCGGTGTTTACCCAAGTGCTGTTGGCCGATGAAATCAACCGTGGCAGCCCACGCACGCAAAGCGCGCTGCTGGAAGCGATGGCCGAACGCCAGGTCAGCTTAGATGGCGAAACACGCGCCTTACCCGAGCCGTTTTTCGTCATTGCGACGCAAAATCCGCAGGATCAAGCCGGCACCTATCCGCTGCCAGAGTCGCAGTTAGACCGTTTTTTGATGCGCATTGAGTTAGGTTATCCGGATAAAGTCACCGAAAAACGCATGTTGCTGCAAAACGGCATCATCAACGTCACGCCACTGCTGGATGCCCAACAATTACAGTTAATGCAACGACAAGCTGAACAGGTGAAAGTGGCTGATGCCGCGCTGGATTATCTGCTCAGTCTGGTACAAGAAAGCCGCACTGCGGGCATCACCCCGCACGCGCTCTCCCCGCGTGCCAGCAAAGCATTGTTAAGTGCCGCCCGGGTTTGGGCCTATATGGCCGGACGTGATTATCTGCTGCCGGATGATATTCAGGCGATTTTTGCCCCCGTGGCCGAACATCGTTTACGCAGCGGTTATAGCGGCGCGATTGGTGGCCGTAGCAGCCTGAGCCGCGCACTGCTGGAACGTGTGGACCCAGTACGATGAAAGGTGCGATGAAACTGTGGCCGTCGCTGCATCAGGCGTGGCAACAACGCATGAATGCGTGGCTGGAGCGGCGCATTCCCCCTGCCAGCCAATATCGTTTAAATCGTCATAACCTATTTATATTCCCCAGCCATACCGGCTGGGTTTATCTGTGTCTGACGGTGGCGATTTTCCTGCTCGGCTCCAATTATGAAAACAATCTGGTGCTGGCGCTGGCTTATCTGTTGTTCAGCCTGTTTGTAGTCTCGATGCATTACTGCCACTACAACCTCAGCGGGTTAACGGTGGAAGCGCTGACGGCACCAACCGGTTATGCCGGGCAATCGTTACGTTTTCTGCTGCAATTACAAACGGAACGCCCGCGTTATGATCTGCAATTAAGCGCTATAGATGGCTTAGGCGAACATCTGCCAACGCTTGAAAATCGTGCGCAACTCGGCGTGACCTTTATTGCCGCCCGCCGCGGCTGGTTACAACCGGGTCGGTTACGCATCGCCAGCCAATGGCCGCTCGGTTTGCTGGAATGCTGGACGCAGCTCGATCTGCAACAAACCGGGCTGGCTTATCCGCGCCCGTTATTGTGTGAGCTGCAGTTGCAGGCCGGGAATACGCCACAGGCGGAATCCAATGCGCCAGCTTCCGTCAGTCAAACCGCGGGCATGGATGAAATGCAGGGTGTACGCCCTTACCGTGTCGGTGAATCATTAAGCCAGATCGCCTGGAAACAGGTCGCGCAAGGGCGTGGCTTGGTCAGCAAAGAGTTTATGACGCCGATCCCGCAATTATGCTGGCTGGAGCTACAAAAAACGCCGGGGCTGGATCTGGAAGAACGCCTGTCGAAGCTTTGTTATCAGCTGCAAATACTGGAGCAACAAGGTGCGCATTACGGCTTATTGCTGGGCAGTCAAAGCATTGCGCCCGGCGAAGGGGCGCTGCATCAAACTCACTGTCTGACCGCGCTGGCGCTGTATGAAAACCACTGAACATCTCTCGGTCACACTCGGCCAACAGACGCTGAACTGGCTGAGCTTAAGTTATCTGCTGATGGTGCTGCCGCTGTATGGTGAATTGCACTTCGCCATTTATGCTTGTGCCCTACTCACCATCGGCTGGCGTTACGCAATAGCGCATGAACAGTTAAAGCCACCATCGCTGTGGCTGAAAAACGCTCTGGCTTTGTTAGGCATGGGCTTTATCGCCTACCTCTGGCGCAGCAGTGGCTTTCTGCCAGCGATGTTTAGTCTGCTGGTGCTGGGTTGTACGCTGAAATTTCTCGAATTTTCCAGCCGTCGTCACCTCAGCCTGCATGTGTTATCGCTCTATTTTCTGGTGGCCTTGGCGCTGATCTACCATCAGGGGCTGGCGTTTACCATTTATCTGCTGCTGGTGGCTGGTATTAACACCATTGCGCTGCTGTCGATTTATCAGACCAATAACTACCGCGCACAATGGCGACTGGGGTTACGGTTGCTGTTGCAAAGCCTGCCCCTGATGGCGGTGCTGTTTTTACTGATCCCGCATTTAGGGCCGATGTGGCGCATCCCCGATCTCAAGAGTGCCACGACCGGTCTCAATGAAGAGGTAACGCCGGGCGATATCGCGCAACTTTCCCGCTCCAGCGCACTGGCGTTTCGCGCCAGCTTTGACGGGCCATTACCGCCGGAAAACCAACGCTATTGGCGGGCACTGGTGCATGAAGAATTTGATGGCAAAACCTGGCGCGTGGCACCCTCTTTACGCCAGTGGTATCAACAACAAACGAACCCGTTTACGGCCACCACGCCGTTACAACAACGGATACATTGGCAAGGGCCCAGCAGCACTTACCGCTTGATTGTCGAACCCAGCAATCAGCATTGGTTATACAGCCTCGATCTGTCGCGACCAAACAATGACGAAGCACTGCTCACCCCGGTGATGAGTCTGTATTCACCCAAATTGTTACAGCAGAAAAAACAGATCCCGTTAAGCTATTTTCCGCAAACCACACTGCAAACGCAGTTAACCGGTTACCAGCGACAACTTAACCTGCAATTACCGCAAGGAAACCCGCAGGTACGTGCCTTAGCTGCGGAATTACGTCTGAATAGTTCTGATGATCGGAAATTTGCGCAAGCCACGATGCGCTATTTTGCCAGCCACGGTTTCAGCTACACGTTAGAGCCGCCCACACTGCAAGGCAGCGATCAGATCGATGATTTTATGTTTGGTAGCCGCCGTGGTTTTTGCGCCCACTTTGCCAGTAGTTTTACCTTTCTAATGCGTGCGGCGGGCATTCCGGCGCGGATGGTAACTGGCTATTTAGGCGGGGAATATCATGCCGATGGCAACTACCTCAGCCTGTATCAATTTGATGCCCATGCCTGGTCAGAGGTCTGGCTCGACCATCGCTGGCAGCGCTTTGACCCTACGTTGATGGTGGCACCCGATCGCCTCAGCCGCAGCATCGACGACATCCTACCGGCGGCAGAAACTCGCCTGCGCGATCCGTTCAGTCTGACCAGTTACCGCAATCTGCTGTTTTTTGCCCAACTGCATCAGTATCTGGCCGATATCGACTATCGCTGGACATCGTGGGTGTTGAATTACAACAACCAGTCGCAGGAACAACTGCTACGCGAGCTGTTTGGTAATAACATCTGGGGGCGTCTGTTCGCCATGCTCGGTGGGTTGTTTTTGGTGATCGGGTTGGCGCTCGGAATCAATTGGCTGGCAAGGCACCGGATAAAACAAGATCCCTTGGTGATGGCCTATTTACAGGCCTGCCGACGCTTAACACAGCGTGGTTTTATGCGCCAAAATGATGAGACACCACAAGCATTCGTGCAGCGTTTGCAGGCAGCCAATCATCCGGCTGCTGCCATCATGCAACAACTGACAACACACTATCTGGCCGCACGTTATGCCGGAATGGACACCAGGCAGGCGATACGACAGATCAAAATCTTAACCCGGCAATTATGATTATTGCTGATAATAACAGCGCAGCAATTCACTGAAAGCATAATAAAAGCTACCGGCTTTTATGGGCTGACAATCGGTCTTAAAACGTGTTTCCCGCTCGTTATACAACATTTTTACTAAATAGTGCTGGTGCGCATCCCGGTAGACATCCCACTGAATATTGGCTGCCATCGGCGCGATAGTTTCACCCCGCCACGGATTGTTGTCATAACGATAAGGCTGCTCAGCGGTCACCGCCTGATTGCTACCGGGCAGCTGTAACAAAGTGACGAACGGGATCACCACTTCGGCATGGCTGAAGCGCAGTTTGGCCGCAAAAGGCGACACATTTCCCTGCAGCTGTTTGATGCTGTTAAAGAAATCATCCACCAGCACTTGTGCCATGCGATAGGTAATATCCTGCCCCTGAAAGGCGGGGCCTTTTTGATAAAAGTCTTCCGCATCATTGAGATACGCAAACCATTTCGCCGCCTCTGCCGGCATAAACGAGCTGAACTGCCACTGACCTTCATATTGCATACCGGGCGCAATCGCATACAGATCATACAGCCGTTGCGCAGCATCTAACGGGGTCGGTAACTCGCCGCTTCCTAACTGATCGATAAACGGCTTCGTGTAAATACGCTCTAATACTTGCCGGGCCATTTGCTGACTTTGTGCCTGCGCTTTGATCGCAGCCAGTGTTGTTTTGAGCTGGGCATCTTTTTTCAGATAGTTACGATAAGGTTTACTGCTGTCGTTTTTATGAAAATAGAGCTGCACCGGGTTGGCCGCTGGAGGCAGTAATAACGGAGTTAATGCCAGTTGCACCTGCTTGAGACCGAGCACAAAGTTTTCCGCGCTATCGACCGCCCGCCCCTTGCCGGAACTTTGCACACTGATTTTCCGACCCTGAACGATGGCTTGTTGAAATAACGACTGATCACGCAAAACGAGTCGGGACGCCAACTGTTGCTGTTCTTCACGCCCTAATTGCGTCAGTTGACCATAACCTAACGCCTGATTGGCTTTGATCATCGCTGCCAGCTGCGGCCCCAGCGTTTTACCCAGCGCCGTTAACGCACCACTTTTTTGTGCTTGCAGCCAGAGCTGATAACTCCGCACATCACTTTTACCCCCCGTCATCGTGCGCGCACCATGGCGCGCTAATAACTCGGTAAACACCAACTGATAACCGGTAGGTACAGGCTGATAATCTGCTATCTGTTGCTGGGGTTGATAAGGGGTCTTTGAACTTAAAAACGGCGGCAAAACTGCTGACGCCAAAACGGAGAAAGGTAACCAACCCAAACCAAGCAATACACTATACAACCGGGCAAACCGTTGCATTACCTACTCCCCGTCGATCGGTCAGATCATACTCATAATTTTTTCACGGAAGATAAAAAACACCGCACCTAACATACAAAATGCAGCCCACAGGTAATCGAGTTTAACGGCTTCTTTCAGATAAAATACCGAAAATGGTACAAACACGGCCAATGCGATCACTTCCTGCATGATTTTCAGCTGCCCCACACTCAGTGCGGTGTGGCCAATTCGGTTGGCTGGCACTTGCAGCAGATATTCAAACAGCGCAATGCCCCAACTGATGATGGCTGCAATGATCCATGGCTTACTACTCATATCTTTCAAATGACCGTACCAGGCGAAGGTCATAAATACGTTGCTGCACATCAGCAACAGCATACTGGTTAAAATGGGATTCACGTCACACTCCGGTAGTTACAACGGCGCATTTATAACGCCAGCTGATGGAAAAAGGAAGTGATTTGAAAATAGACAACATCACCGATATTTAGCACGATTGACTACAGTTAATCGAATCAGTAGCTAATATATGTGTGTATTGCCGCCGTAGTGTAATCTGTATCTATTAACCTCATATTTCGGTACCAACCCCTCTGGATAGGGAAACATAGTGTTCGACATAAGCCGTTATCAACGTTGGATGAGCAAATCATATACAAGCATCGGGCTTGCCAGTCCGAGCGCTGTTTTGCGCATGCTCGTGCTCATTTGTACGGCGATCGTCATCACAGGACACGCGCATGCCGCCGATGTTGTTGATATGCAATTGCGCTGGCACCACCAATTCCAGTTTGCAGGTTACTATGCCGCCGTTGAAAAAGGGTTTTATAAGGAAGAGGGTTTAGCCGTTCGCATCCACGCCGGAGATCCGGCACATCAACCGGTGCCTGAAGTGCTGGCTGGTCACGCCCAATATGCGGAAGGCAATAGTGAAATTCTGTATCAGCGTCTGTTAGGCAAACCCCTCGTGGCGCTTGCCGCGATATTCCAACATTCACCTTCGGTATTATTGACACGTCAAGATTCGGGTATTGAGTCTGTGCACGACCTGATGGGCAAGAAAGTCATGCTGATGAACATGACGGAAGATGCTGATTTTCTCAGCATGTTCATGAGTGAGGGTGTCTCACTTTCGCAAGTCAACATTATACCCAGCAGCTACAATATCAACGACCTGATCTCCGGCAAGGTCGATGCCTTTAATTCCTACATCACGAATGAGCCTTATTTCCTCAAACAACATAATATCGCCTACAACATCATTGATCCCTCCACTTATCGTATCGATTTCTACAGCGATATTTTGTTCACCTCAGAAGCAGAATTGCGCGATCATCCCAAACGCGTCGCAGCGATGCGTCGCGCCACGCTCAAAGGCTGGCGCTACGCGATGGATCACCCGGACGAAATCATCACGCTGCTGATCGATAAATACCATGTCGAGAAGACGAGGAAACATCTGGAGTTTGAAGCCGCTGAGATGCGCAAACTGATTTTTCCCGATCTGATCGATATTGGTCATATGAACGTGGGACGCTGGCAGCACATGGCTGATACCTTCGCCAAAGCCGGGTTGATCAAGCCGGGTTATCAGCTGGATGGTTTCATTTATGATCCAAGCCCTAAGCGCGTTCCACAATGGGTCGTGCCGCTACTGATCGCCGTTTTGATCATATTAACTGTGGTTTCTGCCATCACCTATTCCCTGCAGCGCCTCAATCGCCGCCTGACGCATACTCAAGGCATTCTCAGAGAAAGCGAAGAACGGTTGCGGCTGGCGCTGAGTGCGGCAAATCAGGGCTGGTTCGACATCAACGTCCAGACTGGCGCCGTTTCTGTCAGCCCTGAATATGCCAAAATCCTCGGTTATGAGCCTGATGAATTCAGCAGCGACTTACAAGTTTGGGAAACGGGCATTCATCCTGAAGATCGGCAGCTCGTGATGACGACTTACCATAAATCCATGGCAAATGGTGAGCCACTGATTATGGAATATCGGCGACAAAAAAAGGACGGTGAATGGGTTTGGATCCGTTCAATCGGCAAATTTACCGCATGGACGCCAGAACACCAACCGCTCAGAATGAGTGGTATTCACACTGATATTACCGCTCAAAAAGTGATTGAGTGTGAACTGGTGCGCCAGGCACACACAGACCACCTGACTGGGTTTAATAATCGAGGCCATTTTATGCAGCAGGCCGAACACGAACTGACGCGTGTGGTACGCTACGGCGGCGAACTCTCTATCTTCATGCTGGATGTTGATCATTTCAAAAAAATCAACGATACCTATGGCCACAAGGTCGGTGATATTGTTCTTCAAAAGCTGGCGACCGTATGCCAATACACGCTACGGGTCGTCGATATCATTGGTCGTGTGGGCGGCGAGGAATTTGCGATTCTATTGCCGGAAACCAATGAGGAAGAAGCCCTCAGGGTCGCCGAACGATTGCGAGAAGCTATCGCTGACGCGAAAGTACCACTGGGCAATGGCTTGCCACTGAGTGTTACTGTCTCGATTGGCATTGCTTCACTAACCTCGAAGGACGACAATATTGATGTTCTGCTGAACCTCGCTGACAAAGCGCTTTATGCGGCCAAACATGCCGGCCGCAATCGGGTTTCTGTCACCGCAGGTGTCATGCTCAGAACTGAGGCTGATTTCTCGCCCGCGCAGTCGTAACACGCATGCACACATGACGATAACAGACAGATCGATGGTTTTCTGGACCTACCTTGTTAGCATCCAGCCTTTGCAACCAGAGTCGAAAACTCAAAACCGCTGTGTTTTCAATCGCTGAAACAGCCGATCCATAGCTCGATAGCCAAGAGCTTCGGCCAGATGCTGGCGCTGAATTTGTGGCTCATCGGCGATATCAGCGATGGTGCGCGACACCTTCAACAGCTTATGCCACGCCCGTAGCGACAAGCCCAGTTTGTGAATGGCATTTTCCAGAAACTGCGCATCGTCGGTTAATAACGCACAGTCACGTTCAATCTCTTTACTGGTCAGCATGGCATTCAGTTTTCCGCTGCGTGTTAGTTGCCGTTCACGGGTGGCGATCACACGCGTTTTAATCTCGGCACTGCTCTCACCACGTTCGGCTTTTTGACTTAAACTGCCTTTGGGTAACAGCGGAATTTCGACCGTCAGATCAAAGCGATCGAGGAACGGGCCAGAGAGCTTGCCCAGATAACGCAACACCTGATCGGGACTGGCGCGCTGCTGGTCATCGAGATGCCCACAGGGGCTGGGGTTCATCGCCGCAACCAGCTGAAAACGGGAAGGAAACTCCATCTGCCGCGCGGCACGGGATATGGTGATCATGCCGGTTTCCAGCGGTTCGCGCAGCGCATCCAGCGTGCGCTTTTCAAACTGCGTTAACTCATCTAAAAATAAAACGCCGTTATGTGCTAAGGAAATTTCGCCGGGCCGCGGTTTACTGCCGCCACCCACCAGCGCCACTGAAGAGGCACTGTGGTGTGGCGAGCGAAATGGCCGTAACCGCCAGTTCACCTTACCGGGGTTTAACCCACCAATCGAGTGTAACGCGGCGGTTTGTTGCGCTTCTTCGTCGCTCATTTCCGGCAAAATGCCCGCTAACCGGCTGGCTAACATGCTTTTCCCCGTGCCCGGCGGGCCCAGCAATAACAGATGATGTTGCCCGCTGGCGGCAATCTCCAGCGCCCGTTTACCGGTCTGCTGGCCGATCACATCTTGTAAATCGAGCAGTGGTAATGCATCTGGTAAAGCTTCGTCACATTCCGCCAGTGACAACGCTTGTTGCCCCGCCAACCAGCCACACACTTGCAATAAACTGTCGCAGACATACGCCCGTTGCTGCTGGATCAGACTGGCCTCAGCCGCATTGGCCTTGGGCACCACCAGCGTGCGCCCCGCGTCTCCAGCAGCTAACACCGCCGGCAATACGCCTAAGACGGAGCGCACCGCGCCGGTCAGTGCCAACTCGCCTAAAAACTCATATTCCGCCAGTAAATTATCAGGAATTTGCTCTGACGCCGCGAGAATGCCAAGCGCGATGGCCAAGTCAAAACGGCCCCCTTCCTTGTGTGAGTTACAAAATTAATTGATTAATTACATAAATAATTGAAATTTCGTTTCTAAGGATGAGTTCTAATACCTAAACTGAATCAAAGTTTTGAACACTCAAATGGGTATAATCCTCTTAGAGTTGAACTCCATTTTTAACTATCTAAACGAGATGACGTATGACAGTAATTATTAATAAATTCGTTATTCATCAATTAATTAAAGAAAAACAAGAACCCGCTTTGCCATTAGATTTGAAAGACGATTTGCTACCTACAGATAACACAACAGTCATAAATCTCATGAATGGTATTCTCAACGCTTATGGAAGGAAAAATAGTAGTGCTCAATATGGCGTTTTTGAAACTAAAGACTACAAAGGACAATTTCCAAAAGGGTTTAAAGATTATTTTTCTATTGAAGAACAAAAAGATAGTGATTTTTTAAAAATAACATATGAATCAATGAAAGAACTACATGAAAAAGCCTCAGCACAGCCATTAGCAACCGGAGGATACATTGTTTTTTCAGATTATATAGTAGACTCTGTTAGATTCTTTTTAATTGCGATGATAAAACAAAAAGATGGCTACCGAATTGTTAACAACAAAAATACTCTTAATGTAGAAGATTTAGTTTATTTGGATTTAAGTCGATTACACCAAGCAGCAAAGATAAATTTCGATAAGTTTGATAGCTATCAATTGGCAGATGAAAATGAAAAAAATGATATTACATATCTTAGTTTTGTCAGTCCATTAACTCAAAAGGATACTGCAGGATATTTTATTAGTGCTTTAGGTTGTAAGCCTGGTGCGCCATCACAAAAACTGACAATGAAAGTTGTATCTGAAAGTGTTAATTTTTTCAGATCAAAACCAAATTTGGCACCATATTCTGATGAATTAAAAGCACAGATCCTTTCATATTTAACAGATAAAACTTCTTCAGAACCAAAATCCACTGCAAAATTATCCGAGATAGAAAATATAGCCAGAAGATTTTTTCCTGCAGATGACCATGATTTATTAGAAGAGCTTTCTGATGAATTCATAACAAGACTTAATAGCGATGAAGTTGGAATACCTGTTGAATTCAACCCCAACTTTAATGCAATTAAAAAGTTAACTAGAATTAGCTATAAAGATAAAAATTTTGTGATTGACTTCGATAGAAATGATTTAGGTACAGAACAAGATGATAAATTATGCTATAGTAATGGAAAGCTGATTATAAATCAGATGCCAGAAGGTTTAATTAAAGAAATTGAAAAACAACTAGGGTTGATAAAAGAAGATGGCTCATCTTGATGTAGTTCAATTATACAGAGAGGTAAATCGGCCGGAAATTCCTGATAATGAATTTTCTGGAAGGATAGCTGCATCCGCAGAAAATATTCAGCGACTAAAATCATCTTTAGATCCTCATCGTGTTGATTTTGCAGCGCAAGGAGACGAGGATCTAGTTGATCAAATGGAGCGCTTACAAACAGATGGAGCTCCAATTGATATCAAAATTAGGCTAGGTAGTAAAGCTGTTGGTAAATGGTATAAAAGTGCTATCAACCTATTACTTTCTTGTGCCAGTTTAAAAAAAGGGGTTTTCCCGACATCATTTTATCTAATAGATGAAGATGTTTGCTATCCAGAAGAATCGCATCCAATTATTGATGAACTGAAAAGGTTTTGCGAATTCATCCATGTGCTATTAAAGCTAGCACACTATCACGATACAAAAAACTCAACTACAGGAATTACCACTGTAGTGTTTGTTGCATCAATATCTGAGATCAGTAAACCTTTGTTATTAGATATTCATACATCCCAAGAAATGATCGAGTGTATACCTCAAGATTTCTCATTTATGTCATACTTGATTTCAGATGAAGCGAAACTAGAACCTCATTATCATGAAAAATTACATGTTTTTTCTTCGACCTTATTGGAGTTTATAAACTCTGACGAAGCACCAACAGATGCTTTTTCAAAGCTAGTAAGATCTTGGGATAAATTCGTTGAGATGTATCAAAAAAACCTCAGCACATATTTAAGTGGCTTTACTTTCCATAAAGCAAAAAGAGAAGTAGCACAAGCTGAAATAGATATAGCAAACCAACTATCAAACATAATAAGTGATATTACAAATAAAATATTAACAGTTCCAGTTTCTCTTGCTGCAATAATTCCTTTTTTTAATTACAACTTCAGTTTTTTTGAGTGCTCAATATTAACTCTTGGATTGCTTATTACATCAGTAATAATATCAGGTTCAATTGATAATCAAAAAAACAGGCTTGATTCCATAGAAGAATCTAAAATATTAGTCTTACAATCTATTGACGGAAAGAAAGAGCAATATCCAAAAGATTTATCTTTATCTATTGAAAAAATGAAAGACAGATTAAATAAATGCTTTTCAAATGCAAGAAAATGGTTGATTTGCTATCGAATATTATCCTGGACTCCAGTAGTCGTTGCGATGATTGTTTTCTTATTATTCAGAAATCGATGAGATTAGGCTAATGCCAGAAGGAAGAAAAATTAATCTTAGATATATTTTTTCATCTGGAATACAAGCCAGTACCAAATCGTATAAATCACTAAGCTTCGAATCTGAGCTAGAGAAAAAATTCATTAATTGTTTGATCTTCGATCACAGCATACAATCAATTCAAACACAGCCATTTACGATTTTATCGCACAACACCAGAAACAATAGATATACACCAGATATTTTGGTTGAGAGACTCATTACTATTGATAACTTGGAATATATTCAGAAAACCGTTTTTGAAATAAAACCACAAAAAATTCTCCAGGAAGAATGGAAGAGATTTTCTCTTAGATTTAAAATGGCGACAAAATGGTGCAAGGAACGAGGCTATTTATTTAAATTGGTAACAGAAAAATATATTGAAACACCTTATCTCAAAAATATAAACTTTCTCTTGCAGTACGACCGAAGTAGATTCCCAACATCAGATCTAGGTACAGCCACTGAGATTGAATCTCAGGTTAACAACATATTAATCCATCAACACTTATCAATTAATGAGTTATTGCAATCTCTTTCCCAAGATAAAAAAACACAACAACAGCTTTTACCTTACATCTGGATGTTAGTTCGCGATGGCCGGTTAAATGTGGACCTAACAACGCAACTTACCATGAACACTATCATTTGGAATGGTGAACCACCTTTTGATTATAACTTTGAACAATCTCCCATTCGTAGACGGTTTCGTTCGCGCATAATAACGCCATAGTCAACTTGGCAAAGTGAGTTGCATGGATAATCTACGCTGTGGATCTATCCTGAGAAAGGACTCAGAACTTTTCTGCTACAAACAAACACGACTTGATGGTCGTGTTGAACTGTTTTCTGTTCAGACCGGCGAGTTACTTAAAATTCCTCCCGAAGAAATACATCTATTTAAACCGGACAACATCCAACAGAAAAAGACGGAACTGGCGCTGCTATCTGATGAGCAATGGCAAATAGCACTGCATAGATATCAAGTCATCAGTTGGTTAATTGAAAAACAGCGTTCTGGGTTATCGAAGTCCGAGTCTTTCGAAAAAACAGCTAAAAAATTTAAGGTCAGTACCATCACCATTTATCGTTGGTTACGACAGTATGAAAAATCAGGCAATGTGGCTGATTTGGTTCGAAGGGGCCGTTCAGATAAAGGCGCTGGTCGCATAGATGGTGAGCTGGAAAAACTGATTGAAGATGCAATAGAAAATGACTACCTAACCATCCAACTTTTAACACCAACGCAGACCTATCGAAACTTGTGTGTCCGATGTTTTGAACAAAGTCTGGAGCCACCACATTTCAATACATTCCTGAATCGTATTAAGAAAATTCCACCATCGGTCCTTGCAGCAAGGCGTGATGGAAAACAGGCAGCCCGAAAATTTAATCCCATTCGGGGACATTTCCCCGGCGCTGATTATCCGTACTCCGTAATACAAATCGACCATACACAGGTCGATATCATGTTAGTGGATGACCAATACCGGTTATCACTACAACGACCTAACATCACTGTTGCGATTGATATCTTCAGTAGAATGATTGCAGGTTACTACATCTCCTTTGACCCACCAGGAACAATTGGTACGGCGCTTTGTATCGCAAATGCAGTGATGCCAAAGGACAGTTATCTGGAAAGTCATGACATTCCATTTGCATGGCCATGTCAGGGGTTACCTAAAACCATTCATCTCGATAACGCGAAAGAATTCAGAAGTGAAGCGCTCCAACGGGCCTGTGCCCGACATGGTATTGATTTGCAGTATCGCCCAGTCAGAACTCCGCATTTCGGTGGTTCGATAGAGCGGCTTATGGGCACTCTGATGTCTGAGATCCATGCATTACCAGGAACAACACGTTCCAATAATCAGGAGCTTGGTGAATATAACCCAGCCAAACATGCCTCAATGACCCTGAGTGAATTTGAGAAATGGTTTAACAATCTTGTGCTTGGGGTTTATCACAATCGTATCCACAGAGATCTGAAATGTTCTCCTATATTCCAGTATCAGCTCGGGATCGAAGGCGATGATTTACATCCTGGTAAAGGTATTCCGCCACAACCAAGAAACTATCCGGAATTCCTGATCGACTTTCTGCCATTTGAAGAACGGACAATCCAACCTTATGGAATTGCATGGGATGGTATTTATTACCAAGCTGATGTGCTCAGTCGATGGATTGGTGCTAAAGATCCGAAAGAACCAAAGAAAAAGCGAAAGTTCATTGTTCGTCGTGACCCTCGCGATATCAGCTCCGTGCTGTTCTTTGACCCAGAGTTGGAACAGTATTTTCGTATTCCTTACCAGAATATGCGCTTTCCCGTGGTGAGCTTGTGGGAGCTTCGGGCGATCCAGACCTATCTTGCTGAACGCGGTAAACGCAATTGTAACCAGGATGAGATTTTCACTGCTCTTTCTGAAATGCAGCGGATCCAAAATTCCTCTGTAGCCAAAACCCAGTTAGCTAAAAAAGAACGTATCCGACAAGCTAAAAGTCAGACCCGTAAAGCTGCACTCGTTAAAGAAAAGAAAATTCATTCCCCGCCGCCAATGCAGGAAATATCTGTACCTGAGCTTGACGACATCACGCCTTTTGATGACGTAGAGGAAATATAAATGGCCAGTTCGACCGCTGAATTATCGATTGAAGATCGCATTGAAAATCTGAAAAGACCGGTCTGGATTGGTTATCCCAAAGCAAAAGAGATCCTAGCCTGTTGATTTGCGTTTAAAACTGACCCACTAAACCCACATATTTGCGTCGAAATTTGATCCACGTAAACAGACTATCCTGCTTATTTTATGAGCGGGAGTTAGGAGTGATTAACGTGGCCATTTTGAGCAAGATCAGACGTTGGTATTTCCGCGATAAACTCTCGATCCGGGAGATCGCCCGCCGTACCGGATTTTCCCGCAATACAGTTCGCCGTTATCTCAGAACTGAGATTGCTGAACCCCTTTATCCTCAACGGCAAACACCCAGTAAACTCGATGCTTTTACCGATAAACTGACGCAGTGGTTAACCGATGCAGCCAGAACCTCTCGTAAACAACGCCGCTCCGTCAAACAGATGCACGCTGATTTATGTACCCTCGGTTTTGATGGCTCCTATGATCGCGTAGCGGTATTTGCCCGCGAGTGGCGTCGTCGGCAATTAGAATCCACTCACGGTGCTAGCAAGCACACCTATATCCCTTTGCAGTTTTCGCCCGGCGAAGCATTTCAATTTGATTGGAGCGAGGATTGGGCGGTAATTGCGGGTGAACGCGTCAAGCTGCAAGTTGCTCATTGTAAATTGAGTTACAGCCGTGCTTTCTTCGTTCGCGCTTATCCGCTGCAAACCCATGAGATGCTGTTTGATGCGCATTACCATGCCTTTACGGCATGGGGTGGTATTCCACAACGGGGCATCTACGACAATATGAAGACCGCCGTAGATAAGGTAAAACAGGGTAAGCAGCGCGATGTGAATGCCCGGTTTGCGGCCATGGTTAGTCACTATTTGTTTGATGCTGAGTTTTGTAATCCAGCCGCCGGTTGGGAAAAGGGTCAGATCGAGAAGAATGTACAGGATGCCCGGCGACGATTGTGGCAAAAAGTGCCTGAGATGCCGTCACTGACGGCATTGAACGATTGGTTGGCTGCACGTTGTGTCGCGCTCTGGCATGAATCAACCCATCCTACTGAAGCCAGAACAATCCAGGCCGCACTGGATGATGAACGTCCCTTCCTGATGCCAGTTGGCCAGCCTTTTGATGGATTCGTCGAGCAAACAAAGCGGATCTCTCCCACGAGTTTGCTGACCTTTGAACGCACGCGTTACAGCGTGCCCTCGTCATTTGCCAACCGCCCGGTGAGTTTGCACATTTATCATGACCGTCTCGAGGTGATTGCAGAAGGCGGCATTATCGCGGTCCATCAACGGTTGTTTAATCGCAAACATGAACACCCACTCATCATCTACGACTGGCGACATTATCTCTCTGTATTACAGCGAAAGCCGGGGGCATTGCGTAACGGTGCGCCGTTTGTCGAATTGCCTCAAGCCTTCCGGACATTGCAATCCATTCTACTCAAGCGCATAGGAGGTGATCGGGAGATGGTGGACATTTTAGCGCTGGTATTGCTGCACGATGAACAGGATGTATTGACGGCAGTTGAATTAGCGTTGGAGACGGGCGCACCCTCGAAGCAAATTGTCCTCAATATTTTGAGTCGATTACTGGATAAAACACCGCTGGCACCGATAGATGTCCCACCCGAGCTGACACTGAAGATCGAGCCGTTGGCTAACGTGACCCGCTATGACAATCTGAGACTGCAAGGAGATCATCATGCTCACTAATGCCATGCTCCCCGTACTTAAATCACTGAAGTTATATGGCATGGCTCACGCGCTGGCAGATCTTGCGGAACAAGACTCACCGGCATTTCAGGCCAGCATCACGGTATTAGATCATTTATTGAAAGCAGAACTGGCAGAGCGAGAAGTTCGCTCGGTGGCCTATCAATTAAAAGCCGCTAAGTTTCCTGCCTATCGAGATGTGAATGGTTTTAACTTTACTGAGAGCATGGCTAATGAGGCGCTTATCCGGCAACTATGCCAAGGTGACTTTATGGATAATGCACAAAATGTGGTTTTAGTGGGCGGCCCGGGAACCGGTAAAACCCATCTTGCTACCGCCATCGGGATACAGGCCATTGAACAGTTTCACCGACGCGTTCGATTCTTTTCGACCATTGAATTGGTGAATGCGCTGGAGAAAGAAAAACAGCAAGGCAAAGCAGGACAAATCGCGGCCAGATTGATGCACACCGACTTAGTTGTACTGGATGAAATGGGTTACTTACCCTTTAGTCAAACGGGTGGCGCCTTACTCTTTCACTTGATGAGTAAACTATACGAATGTACCAGCATGATCATCACGACCAATCTGAATTTTGCGGAATGGTCGAATGTATTTGGTGATGCGAAGATGACAACAGCCCTGTTAGATCGGGTGACACACCATTGCCATATTGTTGAAACTGGGAATGACAGCTATCGTTTTAAAGAAAGTTCAACCAAGGGGAAAAAGGAGAAAAAGACACCGGTTTATCCACAACCCAAACCCGTAAAATAGTGAATTAGGGTGGGTCAAAATTCAACGCAAAAAGTGGGTCAGTTTTAAGCGCAAATCAACAATCAAAGAAGAAAGACAAATTACCACTGTGCATATCACTATTAGCAATCAAACGACCATAGCAAAACAGAAGCTGAATGGTTGGTAATGCATTGGCCGCAATAACGCCCTGCTCTATCAACTGACTAGCTATCACTGGCCAGCGTCGATCCCGACTTCCGACGAATTCCAAATCGAGTGCTTTTAGCGATACAACGCCATGTCGAGCGGAACCGATACAATCAAAACGACGAATAACTAAAAACTGATAGTGGCCAGCACGGAGCAGCGTAGTTTGTGCAGCCGGAATACCCGCATCATTCAAAACAGATAAGGCAATATGTTCAGCAATGAGCAAATCCGCCTGGCGTTCTGTCATTGCAAATTTCACGATGCAGGGGCCATGTTGCTCAATGTCACAACAGAACTTAGGTTGTTCACCAGAAATCAGAGTCTGACAAAATGCCTTTGCCTGTTCAGCCAATCGAGGCAAATCAGCGAGAGAACACTGGGTATTTTCTGTCATCTGGTAGCGCTCTAAATCATTCTCCCCAACCAACAAATTACCGATCGCATCAACGGGATATTCAGAAAGCAACTGAAGTACAACAGGATCTGACCAATCACGCAAATCAGATGAGAATTCAGGATGTTGTTTTAATATCTGTTTGGCGTAAACGCGCCCGGCAAACCCTTGCGGTAACCGATCGAACAACCACCAAGACACTTCATCAATATTATCAATGAACTCTGTTTTCGCATCGGCAGTAATTCGATAAATGGGTGTGGTCATATCAATCTGACATCTCATAAAAACCACGAAAACCTACGTTCACGTACCGAGGGTCTGAATATACGAACGGCTCATGATGATGACCATGAATGATCTGTTTTACCCCTAATGAATCAGCCAGGTCATCAATAGCAGCAAAACCATGCGGGTGAGCCGCTGGTGCTTCATGACAAACTAGGATGTCAGCCTTCTGTCCTTGAAATAGATCTAAATCTTCAGGGAAGATACTGCTTCGATGTTTAAGCGGTAAACCACCACGCCATCGGTTCCCTTTGCCACAACGGGCAATAAAATCTGCTTTTGTTTGATATCGAGGAGTTTCCGGTGGATACCAGATCTGACCTCGGAACACACCTCCCAACCCAGCAATTCGCAATCCACCAATATTCATTACCTTACCGTGTAAGTTTCTATCCGATAACTGGGAGTAAAATAAGTGGTCGTAACAATGCTCATTATCCGTGTCATGGTTACCATGAATGAACCACAGTTCGGTTAAATCCAGAATAGGTGCAAACACAGTTTCAAATGGTTGAGACAAATCAAAGTCGCCGAGTAACACGACTGCAGCTGGCCGTGTTCGTCGTACCTGCTCAAAGATGTGCTCGAATTGTCCGTGTGGGTCGCCGCAAAAAAGAATTCTCATGCGACTTGGAGTAGTTTTATGCCACAAACAATATCAGATCTCATCATCAGATTTATCCTCATTAAAAAGCTTTTCAAAGAGAAATTTTCCTGCGCATGATAGAACATACCGATCATTTTGTAGTCGGTACATTAAGCCTCTTTCAACCATAATAGTATTTACTGGTTTAGTAAATGGTAGTTGTAGTCCGCAGGCCCTCACTATTCTTGATATATCATCATCATCACCTATAGAATCTATATCCCTAGCACTTACACCAGCAGACATATCAAACATAATATTTGGTGAAATACCTTTCAATGTTAATCCTCTGCTCAACATTAAAAGTATTACTTGAATATTCGCACCTATATCATTAAGATCTGTCCTATCGACTCTTGAAATATAATACGAGTCCCGCCCTACATTAATCAAATCAAAACCCAATAGCAGATATAAACCTCTAAACAAATCAACATCATTAACCAAAGCTGAAAACTTTGGAGACAAAACAAGTTTATCATCAACAAGTTCATAGCGGTTAATAACTCGACCGCCTATAAGATCTTTATATATTTCCTGCGATGCTATTACATTTAAACCAAATTCATTCATTTTAAACAACTCCAAGTTCTTTTACTGTATAACTTAGAACCTTACCCAGATGTGTTATTTCTCGGCGAATAAGCGTATTCTTTTTATAAATTTGTTTGTTAATAAAAGGGATCGCATCATAAATATCCTTAAGCTCATAGTCTTTTAAATTAACGAGAAAATGCTGATGAATTGCAAAATAGAGATCCGGTATAAACACTGACGTATCAAAACATTTCATAGCCATTTTTATGTTTCCAACCCTTAGTTGTCGAGCTCGCCTTTCTGCTACACTGTGAGATTTTTTACTTGGCAATCTCTTTTTTGACTCAAGAATATCGACTCTATCTAATTTAGTTCTTATATATTCCAAGGAAAAATCTATATTGAAATTTTCAGGAAGTTCAATAATTGGAGCCGTCAGGCTTGTCCTTAACCAGTTGTTAAGACCTGTAAAACATCTATTTTTCTTAAAAAAATCATGTTCATATGATAGTTGCTTACCTGTAAGCTTTGAATCTAACAGACTTATAACTATGTGATTAAGATCATTAAATTGAACTTCGATTTCATTATAAATTTTTCTTTGCGAAACACTCATATCTATATACCGACTTAATTTCCTCCTAATATCATTAATGACTTCCGAAAAAGAAAGAAGCTTCATCTCTATAGCTATTATATTATTTAGCTCTTTATGAAAGGTTGTCCTTTCTAATATTTCACGGATTTTTCTGATAAGAAACATCGCAGACGAATCTCTCGTCATTGCTTTTTCATTTAAAAAAGTTAGTGTCGGCTTAATATTTCTCCTATATATTCTTATGATCTCATCGAGAGCATCATTTACCTGTTTTGTCGGCATTTTCTTATTAAAATCATGACTATCCACTATTTCAGATAATCGTTTAGAGCTACCTTCTAAAGCTCTTACGTTATGATCAATCTTTGAAAACACTTCTTGTAATGTATCTGTTAATGCCGATAGATTTTCGAGGACATCAGAATCAAAATGACTAAGAATAAGATTGTGTGATGAAAAATAATCATATAATGATTTTATTTGAGCATAAATAATATCTAGATCTGGTTGGCCCAACTCTCTTATTCTTTTAGAATCTAAATTCTGAATAGTCTGAAGCAGGCATTTTTGTAAAGAAAACACACCCTTATTATCATTAACAAGACTAAGAAGACCGCATTTTTCCATATTTTTAATGGATAGTGCGGCTAAAATTCTTCGTCTATCATTCTTATCCTGAATATGCTTATTACAATAATAACCTAATACATTTTCATAAGTTGATATTTTAAATCCAACTATACTTTTATTCTGTTCAGAATAATAATCAAGCATTGTAAAAAAAATGTCCACATGTTGAAACATAATGACAAGCGTGTTTTGTCCATTTGTTTGCATCTATCTGCCCTCGATAGATATTTGACTAGATAAATCATTATGGTTTTTGACATTAAATAATGTTTCTTCCATTCCAGAAAAATAAATCCATTCAGCTTTTCCATGTACTTCCACATCTGAAACTTGAAATGATGATAGGTCATGATATGTATCTAATACACTTGCAATTACACCCGTGGCTTCAGGGTTGGCAGCAAATAGTGTTAAACCATGCTCTTCGACAACGCTGAGAATTTCGTAGAGGTTTCTTTCATCAAGGCTACCAACTTCATCAAATATTACTGGTATCGAGAGCTCTAAATCTTCGGGAACTAAACGTTTAAGTAATAATGCTAGCAATACCGCATTGACCATGCAATTGGTACCATTAGACTGCGGAACAGCTTCTTTTTTTCCATTACGGTTAAATTGATAACTAACTTTTTCAATGATTTTAGATAAATCAATTTTACCAGTTTTCCTAATATAAAACTTAGATTGAAAATTTTGAACTTGCTTATAGAAATCCTCTGGCAAAAGGCTATTAAGATGAGACGATACCTTATTCATAGATTCAACAACCTCAACATATAGAGGATGAAGATCTGCAGTTATTTCAAATCCATCTAAGTTTGAAATATGGTATCCATTCAGTTGTTGATTTATTTCATATATAAAACTCTCAATGACCCCTTTAATATTTTCTATTATTTTGGCTGATGTTTCCGCTGTGTTATTGTGTGCATTCAATTGTTCTATATATCTATTTCTTGATCGTTCTAGAGTGCTGAATAATGTTTCGAAAGAATCAAAATAATCCTGAAATATTTTCCTTGTTGTATTTATTGAATAAATATCTTCAGGTGAGGAATGTATAATATTCTTCCCTAGGAGATATCTAAATCTTTCAAGAACACGTTCACGAATAGAATCTACTTCTTTTAATTTATTAGATAATAACAGCATTTCATCCCGAATAATGCTCTCTTCGTATTCTATAGATGATTGAATGGCATCATTTTCATTGTATTTAACAATCACTCCCTGATGCTTATATAATAATTCATCTATTTCTTTATACTGAGAATCCAATCGCTCTAATGGTTTCTGAATTTCATTTTGTCTAAACAGTGTATCTTTATATTTCTTATTACTTTCCTTTAGTGTTTCTATCGATTTCTCATGATTTTCTTTAAATATCTCTTCTTGTTTTTTAATTTCAATTAACTCACATTCTGCTTCGCGAAGATTATCTGCCAATATAGATCTGCCTTCGAATATATTTTTCTTTTTGGTAACTTTATCCAATTCACATTTAGACTCATGAAGTTTACTTACCCTCGCCTCGGGTTTCATTTTTAATGATTCCAATAATGACGATTTTTCTTTATTGTATAAAATTAACTGCCTCTTTATATTTTCAATCTTATCTTTTACTTTATTTTTAACCATTTCTAGATCATGTTCTTTAAATTTGGCGCTAGGTATTTTTACTCCATTAAAACACAAGCATTCATCAACACAACTGAACATGCCAGTAAATGAACAAATAATATTTTTTTCTTGCTCTGTAGGTTTATAGTTTATTTGAGCAAAGCCGGAATTTAAGCTACTAAGAACAGACCTAGAATGCTGTTCTAAATTATCAAAAAATGACTGCCCATTATCTAATTCTATAATGTTTCTTTTAAGTGTTAACAGCTCGTCTTGACTTTCTTTGATATCTGATAACACTTTAATTAATTTATTTTGAGCAACACCTTCATTTTCTAGTGCTTTAATTTCTTGATCAATAAATTTAATTTCTTCCAATATTACGTTTAACAACTCCTCGTCATTTCTACTTTCACTTTGGCATAAAGGACCATAATATAGTCTAATCTCTTCAATTTGCTTTAGTTGTATTTCTAAATTATGTATCATCTTTTTTTGCGCGTCGTGTTGTGCTAACACGGTTTTGAGTTTATCTTCAGCATTTATAGATGATTTATTTGATAAATTATAATTTTTCTCGGCAATAGTTAGCTCTTCTATCAAAGATTTTAATTTGGCATTTAGTTCTTCTCGTTTATTATATACAGCTGAAAATATAGTTTGATATTTTTTATTTATATCTAGTTTTAATGAATTATAGATAGAATTATCTAACTTTAATTCCTTCCATTTTGGTTGCAACTCTTCAATTAAAGATAGACGCTCATCTTCTTTTTTTAAGCGTTGCCATTCATCCAGTGCCGAATCAAGGTCAATAAAAACACCATCATCTTTAACAACACTCAATCCCATTCCATCAATAATCGATCCAATAGCCATAGGTAAAGTTGAAGTCGATGCATTACCAAGACTAAATGCCATTCCTAATAGGGCTCGGACAGTATCTACACTTGCTGCAGTAAATCTCTTCGACATTGGTAATAGACTGAATCGAGTATGATCATCTGTAGTTGATGTTCTAGAATAAATAGCCTCTCCTATTAATGTTCTGTCAGTAAATAACTCTCCTCCATATTCTTTTGAAGTTAGTTTTTTCTTTATTTCTGTAAGATTAATATCTATTCTTAACTGGCCAATGCCATTATTTAATTTTGATGAACCATCCCAAAATAGATGTTCTATATAGCTATAAGGATGTGGAACTGCAATCCGATGATAACCATAATCCGTCGTTCTAAATAGAACCCAACAAAAACCATCTCTCCAGGCAGGATTTTCAGAGTTACATATTATGTACGATTCTGAGCTAGGAAAATAATATTGAAATGAATCAATATCGGAGAAATATTCACCACCAGAAGCAAAACCAAACTTATCTGCACTTTTTTTAAAATTTACCTCTGGTAGTAAAAATAACTTTAATGCAGCAAGTGTAGATGTCTTTCCTTGGTTATTACCTGAATACAATGCGGCATTATTATCAACAGGCAATTTTACATAATAATTAGAACCGCTATTAATAAAAATCAGCTCTATAATTTTATATTCACTTGGTAAATCCAATTTAAAGCCATTATTGAATTGCACGATAACTCTCCTGTTCCAATTTTTTTCCATAGTATCTTAAGGTTCGAATAATATTATCAGTTTGCGTTGAAACTCCATATACTCGGCTTAAGCACTCGAGCTCTTTTGTTGATAACTTTATTCGAGAACCATTTAGTCTTTCTTCAATATCTGTAGGAACAATATATTTCGTCTTATTAATATCCAAGCCACCAGAAATTAAATTTGAATATATTTTAAGGCCTCCAAAATCAACATCGAGAACGCATAATACATCTCCTTCAAATGATTTTAGATAAGGTATTATTAATTTATTTGAGATACTATTACCTGCTGCCCAAATGAATTCAATATCATTTTCTGGATAAGTGATACCACATTTATCAATAGTAAATTGGTAAACTGCTTTTAGTTCCAAAAAACATTCTAAATTTTCAATAATCATTGCATGTTTTTTGAATGGAATAGGATAATTTTCTTTATCTCTAAAAATATAATTGTATGGAGTTTCAGAAGTTGATGTAGATGCTACTAATAAAGCGCCATTAACATTGGTTCTATGCGTTTTGCCACTGAGACTAGCTTTTGACCTGGAGCTTTTATCTATGGGTTCTGCATATTTAACTAACTGATCAAAATTTTTCTTATTGATTATTGTTACATGGTATACAGATTCACTGTAACGAGTAACTTCTACCGCTTTCCTCAAAAGTGATTCCTCAACCCCAAGCTTGAGGAGTCTTTTTCTCATACTTGGCCAATCGACCCCCCTTCCTCCCTGGATCGCAGCCATTGATTTCATTAGTTCAGATGCCATATCACTCACACATTTTGATATCATTTGATACCATTAATAATCTTTTTTATATAAATTTCAATATAAAAACACCAAATAAAATAAAAATATCGTATCATTTGATATCAAAATAGCGATAGGTGACATATGCAGCTAGTCGACCCTCTGCAAACAGCTAGATTCAAATTTATTGATTTCCTTTTGCATTTCAAAGGAAAGTTAACCCGCTCAGAAATTGTATGTAGGTTCGGTATAGGAGAAGCTACCGCTAGTCGAACAATAGCCTCTTATATAGAGATAAATCCTGAAGCAGTTGTCTTCCTAGGCTCAAGAAATGGTTATATTGCAGCTGAAAAATTCATATCGGCAGAAAACCATCTTGCTGAGGATGGGTTACGATATTTAGCTTACGGTAAGGTTGAAGAAACTTTTCTTGTCGAGACATTTGGGACTGGAAAAGTAACAATTGAGCAACAATTAGATGCGAGACTCATTGGTTCAATCACTAGAACAATGGTCAACTCACAACAAGTATTAATCGAATACTCATCTGCTAGTTCAGGGAAAAAAACAAGGATTTTATCGCCCCACAGCCTCTTTGAATCTAGTGGTTCTTGGTATTTTAGAGCCTATGATTTTTCAGTAAGTGAATATCGAACATTCAAATTTACAAGGGTTGTATCTGCTATACCACTAGGCGGTGAACCATCATCCAAATTTAGCAAATCAAGAGATTCAACATGGAATCGCATCAGGAATATTCATCTTATTCCTCACCCCAATAGTAACCATCCTGATAGCCAGTTCTTAGATTTGGGCCTGCCAGGTGCAGGACAAAAAACTATTGCTGCGTCAGAAGCGTGCCTTGGATTTTTGTTGAATGATCTCAGAGTTGATTGCTCCAAAACATATAAATTAGATTCCAAACAATATCCTTTAGCTTTAAAAAACATCGATGAACTTTACGACATTGAATCCATGAAGATGGCCCCTGGATTTTGTATTCAACGAAACAATAGCTCTCGAAATTAAAAGAGAGTACAAATCCTTTAATAGCTAATAAGTTTCATTTATTTTTGTTATTTTTCATTTTTTGATATTTATTTTCATTTAAATTTGTAACTCACACCTTGGGTAAATCAGCCGGTGCTAAATTAACGGTGATCCGTTTCGCAGGAAACTCAAAGTTGCCGTTGATCAAGGCACTGCGCACCCGATCACGCGACTCTTTCACCGAGGCTTCCGGCAAGCCGACGATATTAAAGGCCGGTAAACCATTACTGAGATGAACTTCGACAGAGACTAACGGTGCATCAACGCCAAGGCTGGCGCGGCTGTAGACAACGGCAAGTGACATGCAAAACTCCGGATGAGATTTTGCACTGACACTAACCAACGGCTGCCATGAAAAACAGCCGTCAGATTTGGCGGGAAAACGACCAGGATAAACGTTCTCTACAACGGTTTTATCAAACCGATAGCAATAATGTCGCTTTCTTACAATAAAGACGGCGCGATAACTCGTTAGCATCGTGTTGGATTAATGATAACCACCCGCTACAGGAACATTAACATGACATTGAAAGCTGCGTTTATCTTCGTATCAGAACAAGCGGATCCAGAAAAACATCGGACACAAGTCAACACGGGCGATGTGGAAGTCACCACTATCGCGGTTAAAAACTATGCTGAAGCAGAAACTGTCGCTAAATCTTTATTGGATGAGGGCATAATAGCGATCGAATTATGTGCTGGCTTCGGTGCTGAAGGGTTAGCCCGCATAAAACGCGCCGTGCAAGGAAAAATTGCGGTAGGTGCAGTGCGCTTTGATTTTCATCCCGGGCTGGGATTTAAGAGCGGGGATGACCTATTCCGCTAACCAAGCAACCTGAATGTACCATCACTGATGAGGGTGATTTTTATGCAGATGGGGCATCCTCATCGCTGGCATTGTCAGCCGAGCAAAAAACTTCGCCCCTTTATCGATAGATATTGGGGATGGGATATCCCCTCTTCAACAACGCTCCCCATGCTGATGCCCGGCACAGGAAGTGAATGTTTTTTCCATTATCGCCAGGCACCTAAACTCATATCAGGGCAAAAATTACCGGAAAATTATTTAGTCTGCCCTCGCCAGCAAACGGAACGATTTCTACCATCAGACAATTTGGGTTTCATTGCTATACGTTTTAAAAATGGCCAATTCCGCCATTTTACTGATAACCCTTTCGTTGAGTTGCAAGACAGAATGCGCTCTTTGCACGAGTTATGGGGTTGCACGGTCGATAAACTGCACGAGAAACTCCTTTCAACATCAGAAATCCCCCAACAGATTTTATATATTGAGCAATTCCTGCTGCAGCAATTAAGCCGCCACCATACTGGCAGCGGACTCACGCTCGACGCACTGATGGAACGGCTGTATTACTGCCCCAATACACCCATTGATTCATTAGCCGCAGTTTCCGGCTGGAGTAACCGCCATCTGGAACGTAGTTTTAAACAAACCTATGCACTGACACCCAAACGATTTGCGCGTCTAGCTCGTCTTCACCACACGATGCGTCAGATATCGTTGCAAACCGAGCAAAATCTGCTGGATATAGCTTTAGAGCGGGGATTTAGTGATCAATCGCACTTCATACATGATGTGCAAGCCCTGACAGGCATGAAACCGCGTGAATTGCAGTTGCTGCTACGACAACAACCGCATTATTACAATCCACCGTCCAGAAACCCAGGTTAAGATTGCATCCCAAGAACGTTAACCAGCCGGACATTTAGGTTCAACAGTGTACTGCTGTTTCACATCTATTAAGCCCAGATGTTCAATGGTGCGGCGGCCAATCAAGACCGGATATTTCATATCACCGCGGTCACGCAGGGTAAATTGCTCTTCATACACCTGATCGCCGATACAAATTTGCATTAATACTGCCGGACGATGATCGGCACCACCCGCACCGCGCAGTAATACATCACGCTGTACTTCCCGTTCATAACTCATGCTGTGTGGTTGATCATGGTCGTCTTGCACTTCGACGACAAAACGTACCCAGTCACGGCCGTCTTTGCGGAAACGTTCCAGATCGCGGGCATCCAGTGACGAGGTTAAGGCACCGGTATCCATTTTTACATTCAGCGGTAAAGCGCCCGGCAGCAACACGGCTTTTTCAACCCAACCGAATACTTTAGGCGGTGCTGATGCCACACGGCCTTGCACCGGTTCAGCTGCATTAACCATACCCGTTACCACCACCATCATTGCCACCAATATCGTTCTGATCTGCATGCCCGCCTCCGGAGTTTTATTCCTGTGTACTGAGCATAATCAACGAAACTTAATTAATACTGAAATTTGAAAATAGCACGCTCTAAGGCTGAAATCAGGCAATGCAGCGATATTGGTTTATCTCGCCAAAAAAAATGAATTTCACAAAATATTTTTTAATTAAGACATAGATAGATAGTTAGTTATGCTAACCAATCACTAAAAATATAGTTGATAGAACCATAAAAAAACTAAGACTGTTTAAGAAATAATCAGCCCGTAGTAAAAAACTGATTGTATTTACGCACAGGAATATGCTAATTCTGTGTCACGCCCGCATGTTTTTGCGGAACAAACCGGATTTTTTGAATTTTATGAGCAAGATTCAGTCTCTGATTAGCATTATTGTGATCCTGGTCGTGGTGGTGATTATTCCACCGCTCGGGGCGCGATTAGCTACTCGCTAGTCAGGACGAAAAGACTCACAACCCCCGAGCACACCACTCGGGGGTTTTTTTTTAAGCCATTTTTGCAGTCAAAAAAAGGGACAAGGAAATGAACGGGGCCCAGTACTTAGTCAAAGCATTACACCAGCAGGGTGTTACCCAGGTTTTTGGTTATCCGGGTGGCGCGATCATGCCGGTGTACGACGCACTGTACGATGGGGGAATTCCTCACCTGTTATGTCGTCATGAACAAGGCGCGGCGATGGCCGCTATCGGTTACGCACGCTCAACCGGTAAAGTCGGCGTTTGTATCGCCACTTCCGGCCCGGGCGCTACCAACCTGATCACCGGTCTGGCCGATGCACTGCTCGACTCGGTGCCGGTGGTGGCGCTGACCGGTCAGGTCGCCTCGCCACTGATCGGCACTGACGCGTTTCAGGAAGTGGACGTGCTGGGCCTGTCCCTGGCCTGCACCAAACACTCGTTCATGGTGCAATCGGTCGACGAACTGGGTCAGGTGGTGGCCGATGCCTTCCGTATTGCCCGTTCTGGTCGCCCCGGCCCGGTTTTGGTGGATATTCCGAAAGACATTCAGCTGGCGAAAGCCGAACTCGACACCCTGATCGAGCTCGTGGCCGAACAATATGAAAATGACGAACAAGAGGCCATCGTTGCCGCTCGTAAGCTGTTGAGTGAAGCGAAAAAACCGGTACTGTATGTCGGTGGCGGCGTGATTGCGGCTGACGCCGTGGCCGAGTTGCGCGATTTTGCCGCCATCACCACCATGCCATCGGTAACCACGCTAAAAGGTATTGGTTCACTCGACCCGAACAGCCCGCAATTCTTAGGCATGCTGGGCATGCACGGTACCAAGGCCGCGAATTTAGTGGTGCAGGAAGCCGATTTATTGGTAGTAGCCGGTGCGCGTTTTGATGATCGGGTGACCGGAAAACTGGCTGCCTTTGCCCCACATGCCAAGATTATTCATCTGGATGTGGATGCCGCAGAGGTGGGCAAATTGCGCAGCGCACACGTGGGTCTGCACGGTGACATGCGTAGCCTGCTGCCAGCGCTGGCAATGACCATGAGTATCACCAGCTGGCGTGAACACTGTGTAGCGATGAAAAATGATTTCCCATGGCGTTATGACCACCCGGGTGAGCACATTTATGCACCACTGCTGCTCAAACAATTAAGCGATACGCTGCCGGAAAACAGCGTGGTATGTTGCGACGTCGGCCAGCATCAAATGTGGGTGGCGCAACACATGCAGTTCAATAGCCCACGCAATCACATCTCCAGCTCCGGTTTAGGCACCATGGGCTTTGGCTTACCGGCGGCAGTTGGTGCTAAAATGGCGCGCCCGAACGACGAAGTAGTCTTGGTCAGCGGTGACGGTTCCTTTATGATGAATGTCCAGGAACTGGGCACGCTGCGCCGCGCTAAACTGCCGGTAAAAATGGTGTTATTGGATAACCAGCGTCTGGGTATGGTGCGTCAGTGGCAGGAGCTGTTTTTCGACGCCCGTTTCAGTGAAACCATCCTGTCAGACAACCCCGATTTTGTGCGTCTGGCTTCCGCCTTTGATATCGCAGGCGAAACCATCACCCGCAAAGACGAAGTCCCCGCTGCGATTGCCAGAATGCTGGCCAGCGAAGGCGCTTATCTGCTGCACGTTTCGATTTCAGCAGAAGAAAATGTTTGGCCTCTGGTTCCGCCAGGTGCCGCCAATCAGGATATGATGGAGAGCAAACCATGAAGCAACATCAGCTGAATTTGATCACCGGTTCCCGCCCTGAAGTGCTGGAGCGTGTGCTGCGCGTGGTGCGTCACCGTGGCTTTGCTCTGTGTCAGTTAAATATGGAAACCGTACCCGATAGCAGTTCCCTGCGTATTGCCGTGACCGTGGAGAGTGAACGCCCGATCCAGCTGTTGCAGAGCCAACTGAACAAACTGATCGATGTGTTTCACGTGGAAGCACTGGATCAATCTGAACAATCTGCCTTAAAGATCAGCGCATAAGGAAATATAAGCATGTCACAGACTACAAAATACATTTGGTTCAATGGCGAAATGGTGGAATGGGATCGCGCTCAGGTTCACGTGATGACGCATGCCCTGCATTATGGTTCTTCTGTGTTTGAAGGCATTCGTGCCTATGACACCCCGAATGGCACCGCGATTTTCCGTCTGAAAGAGCACATTCAGCGCCTGTTTGATTCCGCCAAAATCTATTGGATGGAAATGCCATTCGACAAAGCCGCTATTGAACAAGCCTGCTGTGACATCGTGACCAAAAACGACATGAAGAGCGCCTACCTGCGCCCACTGGCCTTCATCGGTAACGTGGGTTTGGGCGTGTTGCCAAAAAGCGACAAAGTCGAAGTGATGATCGGCGCACTGCCTTGGGGTGCTTATCTTGGTGACGACGCACTGGCGAACGGTGTCGATGTCATGGTCTCTTCATGGAGCCGTCTTGCACCAAACACCATTCCAACTGGTGCCAAAGCCGGTGGTAACTACCTGTCATCCCAACTGATTGCACGTGAAGCACGTCGTAACGGTTATGTGGAAGGCATCGCGCTGGACGTGAATGGTTATATCTCTGAAGGTTCAGGCGAAAACCTGTTCATTATCAAAAATGGCGTCATGTACACCTCGCCAACGACCTCCGGCATCCTGCCTGGCATCACCCGTGACAGCATCATGACGCTGGCGCGTGAACTGGGTTACACCATCCGCGAAGAGTCACTGCAACGTGAAGCGCTGTATCTGGCAGATGAAATTTTCATGTGTGGTACTGCCGCAGAAATCACACCCGTAAGCTCTGTGGACCGTATGCAGATCGGTGAAGGTCGTCGTGGCCCAATCACCGAAGAGATCCAAAAAGCCTTCTTTGGCCTGTTCAATGGCGAGACCGAAGATAAATGGGGCTGGTTGACTCCGGTCAGCAAATAATTGAAGTAACAGAAGGCGCATAACTGGCGCCTTCTTGTTTTGCAGACTGTCTTGTTTTGCAAAATAGCCGAATACATTCGAATACATAATCGTGAAGTTGCCAATAAGACCAATGAAGACGGCAGGCAGCTTCCATTAAGGAGACAACAATGCCTAAGTTACGTTCCGCGACGACCACGCAAGGTCGCAATATGGCCGGTGCCCGTGCACTGTGGCGCGCCACCGGTATGAAAGACGGTGATTTCGATAAACCAATTATCGCCGTAGTTAACTCGTTCACCCAGTTCGTACCGGGCCATGTGCACTTAAAAGATCTGGGTCAATTAGTGGCGCGTGAAATCGAAGCGGCAGGAGGCGTGGCGAAAGAGTTCAACACCATTGCAGTAGATGACGGTATCGCCATGGGTCACGGCGGCATGCTCTATTCGCTGCCATCACGCGAGCTGATCGCTGACTCAGTGGAATATATGGTCAACGCGCACTGTGCCGATGCGATGGTGTGTATCTCCAACTGCGACAAAATCACCCCCGGGATGCTGATGGCCGCGATGCGCCTGAACATTCCGGTGATTTTCGTTTCCGGCGGCCCGATGGAAGCGGGTAAAACCAAACTGTCAGACAAAATCATCAAGCTGGATCTGGTCGATGCCATGATCATGGCGGCTGACCCAACGGTCAGCGATGAAGACACCGCAGCGGTTGAACGCAGTGCTTGCCCAACTTGCGGCTCGTGCTCCGGTATGTTTACCGCCAACTCCATGAACTGTCTGACCGAAGCGCTGGGTCTGTCGCAGCCGGGTAACGGTTCGCTGCTGGCAACGCACGCGGATCGTGAACAACTGTTTAAAAGTGCCGGTCATCGTATCGTTGAGCTGGCAAAACGTTATTACGAACAAGACGATGTGACGGCACTGCCACGCTCTATTGCTACCCGTGATGCATTTGAAAATGCCATCGCGCTGGATATCGCCATGGGCGGTTCCACCAACACCGTATTGCACCTGCTGGCCATTGCCCAGGAAGGCGATGTGGATTTCACCATGGCTGACATCGACCGTATGTCACGCCGTGTGCCGCAGCTGTGTAAAGTGGCGCCTTCAACTCAGAAATATCATATGGAAGATGTGCACCGCGCCGGTGGTATCGTCGCCATTCTGGGTGAACTGAGCCGCGCTGGTCTGCTGCATACTGACGTGCGTAACGTGCTGGGCCTGTCATTAGCCGAGCTGATCGAGCAGTATGATGTGGCACTGAACCCGTCTGACGCGGTGAAGAAATTCTACAGCGCCGGTCCGGCTGGCATTCCAACTACCGTGGCATTTAGCCAGGATTGTCGCTGGCCATCGCTGGATGTGGATCGTAAAGAAGGTTGTATCCGCACCAAAGAAAACGCCTACAGCCAGGATGGTGGTTTAGCGGTGCTGGCCGGTAATCTGGCTGTTGACGGCTGTATCGTTAAGACGGCTGGTGTGGATGAATCCATTCTGACATTCGAAGGCCCGGCGGTGGTGTTCGAGAGCCAGGACGACGCAGTAGCCGGTATTCTGGGCGGCAAAGTGAAAGCCGGTGATGTGGTGATCGTGCGTTACGAAGGCCCGAAAGGCGGCCCAGGTATGCAGGAAATGCTGTATCCAACCTCTTATCTGAAATCGATGGGCTTGGGTAAAGTGTGTGCGCTGATCACCGATGGTCGTTTCTCTGGCGGCTCATCAGGTCTGTCGATCGGCCACGTCTCACCGGAAGCCGCGTCTGGCGGTAACATCGGCCTGATTGAAGATGGCGATCTGATCAGCATCAACATCCCAGCTCGCAGCATCGATATCAAAATCAGTGATAGCGAACTGGCGACCCGTCGTGCCGCGATGGAAGCTAAAGGCAAAGCCGCATGGAAGCCGGTTAACCGTGACCGTTTTGTTTCCTTTGCACTGCGTGCTTACGCGAATCTGGCGACCAGTGCTGACAAAGGTGCCGTGCGCGATCGCAGCAAACTGGGAGAATAAGCATGAGCGACACACAACCGCAGGCCAGCGATTATCTTCGCAAGATCCTGCTGTCGCCAGTCTACGAGGTGGCGAAAGTCACCCCGTTACAGACGCTGAAAAAGATCTCCGATCGTTTGGGCAACCACGTGGCGCTCAAGCGCGAAGATCTGCAGCCCGTACACTCATTCAAACTGCGCGGTGCGTATAACAAGATCGCCGGTTTGAGTGAAGAACAGCGCGCGAAAGGCATCATTGCCGCCTCGGCGGGAAATCATGCCCAAGGCGTGGCGCTATCCGGTGCGAAGCTGAAAATTCCGGCCATCATCGTGATGCCAACCACCACGCCGGACATCAAAATTGATGCCGTGCGTCGTATGGGTGGCAATGTAGTGTTGTTCGGTAACAGCTTTGATGAAGCGTATGCCGAAAGCCGTCGTCTGGCGGCAGAACACGGCTACACCCTGATCCCGCCGTATGACGATGTTGATGTCATCGCCGGGCAAGGCACCATTGGCCGTGAACTGCTGGAACAAGATACCCGTCTGACACATGTGTTTGTGCAGGTCGGTGGTGGTGGTCTGGCGGCCGGTGTTGCGGTTTATATCAAGCAACTGCTGCCAAACATCAAAGTCATCGGTGTCGAAGCTGAAGGCTCCGCGTCAATGAAAGCGGCACTGGAAGCTGGTGAGCCGGTGAATCTGCCCCGCGTGTCGTTGTTTGCCGATGGTGTGGCGGTAAAACGCGCTGGTGATGAAACCTTCCGCGTCTGTCGTGAGTATCTGGATGACGTAATCACCGTGACCAACGATGAGATCTGTGCCGCGCTGAAAGATATTTTCGATGATACCCGCGCGGTGGCGGAACCTTCCGGTGCCCTGTCGCTGGCTGGTTTAAAGAAATATGTGGAAACCACGCACATCAAAGGCGCGCGCATGGCCGCGATTTTGTCGGGTGCCAACGTGAACTTCCACAGTCTGCGTTATGTCTCTGAGCGTTGCGAGCTGGGTGAAAAACGCGAAGGCGTGCTGGCGGTCACCATTCCAGAGCGCAAAGGTGCGTTTCTGGAGTTCTGCCATATTCTCGGCAAACGCATGGTCACCGAGTTCAACTACCGTTATTCGGAAGACAAAGAAGCAACCATCTTCGTTTCCGTACGCCTGAACAACGGCACCGAAGAGCTGTTACAGGTGGTCGCAGACCTGCAAAAATCGGGTTATTCGGTGCTGAATATCACCGATAACAGTCTGGCGAAAAATCATGTGCGTTACATGGTCGGTGGTCGCCCGTGCAAAACGGTGCAAGAGCGCCTGTTCAGCTTCGAATTTCCGGAACAACCCGGCGCCTTGCTGCGTTTTCTGGAAACACTGGGCACGCTGTGGAACATTACCCTGTTCCACTATCGTCACCATGGTGCCGATTACGGTTATGTGTTGTGTGGTTTTGAGCTGGGTGAAGATGATATGCCGGCGTTTAACCGCCATTTGCAGGAACTGGGTTATCCATCGCGCGATGTCAGCGATGATGAAACCTACCGACTGTTTCTCGCACCACGTTAAGTTTCATTGCTGCTTTAAATCCCTCGCAAGCGAGGGATTTTTTTATCCGCGCATAAACCAAACAACCCCTAATAAGATAATTCCTCTTGCCATAAATTATCGCTGCATGTCACCACTAAGTGACTCTACCATTTTGTCACTACATGGTGACAAAAAGAGAGCGATATCATGAAATACTATTTTTCCATTTTTCTGCTCAGTATGATCGGTGTATTAACCGGTTGCAGTTGCGTTCATCCGGCCAGCCAACCCGGCAAAAATGCGCTTAACCCTCAACAAGAAAGCACGCTGATTTATCAGCAACCGGCGACGCGCCTGCACTGGTCAGCCGTGATCGTTGAGTCGGTGCGCTGGCACGTCACTTCACTTTGTTATCGACTCAGTGCAGAACGGCAGGCGCTGCTACGTTTTCATCTGGAAAATGCGCTGGCCCGTGAGTTGAAAGGTAATGACCCGCATGGGCCGGTGCTGCGCGTACAAGCGGAAATAACTGAGGTAAAACCAGTAGCACCGCTGCTGAATGTCGCCAGCAGTGCCCTGATTTTACTGCCGGTACAAAGTGGTGGTTCAGCCATTCAAATCAGGGTGATTGATGCCGCAGGCAAGACGTTGTATCTGGATGCCAGTCTGGCTGATAATGCCGGTCTGTCTGATTTCCATGGTCATTTTACGACATGGGCGCACAGTAACACGGCGCTGGATCGGATCGCGGAACGTACCCGTAATTTGCTGGAGCAAACAGATGGCCCTCACTGATAACAGCCGTGACCGAGCCCAGACCGAGCAACGCCTGATCGCAGCCGTGGGCCAATTGCTGGCGGAACAAGGCTTTCAGTCGATTGGTGTTAACGCCATTGCCCGAACCGCTGGTGTCGATAAGGTGCTGATCTACCGCTATTTTGACGGCCTACCCAAATTACTGGCGTGTTATGGCAAAAGCAGTAACTTCTGGCCATCCGTCGATGAAGTGCTGGGTGATCGGATCACCTTGCTGCGACTAAGTGCTGGTCAACGTCTGCAATTAGTGCTGGAACGGCTAGTCCGCAGTTTATTGGCCCGCCCGCAGACGCTTGCTATCATGGCGTGGGAACTATCACAGCAGAATGCCCTAACGACCACGCTGGCAGATATCCGGGAACAATGGGGTATCGACGTGCTGCAACAAGCCACCAGCGATCTCGATCATGAACAACGCGATATCAGTGCCATCGCCAACTTTCTAGTCGCTGGCGTGCAGTACCTGCTGGTCCGGAGTCGCAATACTCAGCACTATGGCGGCATCAGTCTACAAACCGAAGAGGGCTGGACTCGCTGGCAAAAGGCGATCTCCACGCTGTGTCATGCCATTGATATACAGGATGATCACACTGACTAAGTTCTTCCGACAGAGGACGCACCACTAAACCGCTGTCGGTAGGCCTTGGGCGATAAGCCGATCTGCGTCTTAAACAGCTTATTAAACGACGCTCTGTCATCGTAACCAATCTGCCAGGTAATTTGTTCTACCGGTAAAACCGTGGTTTCCAGTAATTCCCGCGCTTTCTCCAGCCGCAAATGCTGCACATAACTGCTGATGGTCAGTTGGGTCGCCGCCAGAAAACGCCGCTGTAAGGTACGCGGACTCATCGCCGCCTGTTCAGCCAGTTGTGATAACGGGCAAGTGGTCTGGAAATGCACTTCCAGCCATTGTTGTAGTTTGAGGATCGCCCCATCACCATGCTGTTTTGGTGGCTGAAAACGGCGGTAATAACGCTGCTCCCGTTCGCCGCTATCCCACAACAAATATTTACTCAACTGTGCCACTAAGATTGCACCGTAATAACGCCATACGATCCGCATTGCCAAATCTAGCCAAGCCATAATGCCACCCGCCGTGATCAGATCGGCCTCTTCGATGACGACCGCATCTAAATTTAAGCGAACATTTGGAAACTGCTGGCGAAAAGTCTCTTCTAGTAACCAATGTGTCGTCACAATGCGGCCATCTAATAGCCCACTTCGGGCTAACACGCACGCCCCCCCACAAGCCGATGCTAATACCGCACCTTGCTGATGTTGCTGGTGTAACCATGCGACTAACCAATCAGGAGGACACACAGGTGTCTGACCAGCGCTGCACGGTGGTAATATCACCACATCAACGCGCTCATCTGCTTGCCAGCATGGTAACGATGACATCCGATCGTCTTGTCCAACCAACAGATAACGCCATTCCAGCGATCGCACCGACTCATTTCGTTCGCGAAAACGCTCGACGGCATAAAACACCTCACCCAATCCATATAAGGCTGAAGGCAGCGCCTGTTCATATGCCACGATAGCAATTCGTAAACCAATGGTCATTTGTCGTTTTACACCCTGAAAATGTCATTTACGCCAACAGCGTAAAACAGTGCCACGGTTTAATCTAGCTTCACTGCATACCCAAAGTAATTGGTGTTGCAGCAAGGCGACAAGTGAGTGAATCCCCATGAACATAGAGATGCTATGTGATTGGGGTGAGAGAACGCCGTCAACGATGCGGCGACTTCAAGTACGACGGGTATAAACCAATGGAGATAACCATGAACAAAAGTGCGCTGTTGATTATTGATGTGCAAAACGACTACTTTCCCGGTGGCAAAATGGCCTTGCATGAGCCAGAACAAGCCTTAGCAAAAATCACCGAGTTACTGCAATTTTATCGCCAGCAACAGTGGCCGGTGATCCATATTCAGCATGAAATGTACGATCGGCCTAACCGTCCGGCGACGTTTTTCCTGCCACACACCGAAGGACAACAATTACATCCGGCCGTGTTACCCGCAGAAAATGAAACCCTGCTGATTAAGCACTTCCCCAGCTCCTTTGCAGGGACCGGGTTATTCGAAGTGCTGCAACAACAGCAAGTTGAACAGCTGATTATCTGCGGCATGATGACGCATATGTGTGTTGATACCACCACGCGGACGGCGTTCGACTTAGGTTTTGATGTGCAAGTTGCTATTGATGCCACAGCCACCAAAGCACTGACTTTTAGTGGTAATACCGTTTCTGCCGATCAAGTTAAAACCACCGTGGCTGCAGCACTGCATGGCACGTTTGCACAGGTTTTAACGACCCACGAGATCCTGAAACAGTAACATTTTTGATAGCCAAGTTCCGTTATGGGCTTGGCTGGCTCTCATAACCAAATTTTTCATAACAAGAGCAAAAAACAGACAACTTATTTCCGCAGATACACCATCCCAAAAGTTCATTTCATTTATGTGAAACCGGTTGCAAAAAGAGATAACAAAAACACTGCTTAACGAAATTTAATACTCTTTCAAAATAACCATTTTTAGTGGATAAAAACAAATAACCGATACCAAAACATCAATAAAAGTTTATTAAATCAGAAATAATTAATTATTCAGGATTAAAATTCAAAAAAGATCGAGATCACTAAACTACAACATATTAATGCAACCGGTTTCAATTAGTCATAAAGTGCCTCCCGTTGTCAAAGACACCACACCAACAAAGGAAGGACTCATAATGACAAAAATAGTGACCCGTCAACATCAACGCACGCCTCTGGCGCTGGCTATTGCCCTTGCCGCTACACTGGGTGCAGGCTCGGTTCAGGCAGTTGATTTCCACGGTTATTTTAGAACTGGCATCTCCAGTTCCACCAATGGCGACCAACAAGCCTGGTTACCAGGTAAATTAGGCCGTTTTGGTAATGAAACCGAAGGCTGGTATGACATTGCATTAGCACAAGATGTCTATAAAAATGAACAAGGACAGGTGTTCGGTGTGTATGTCAATTTTGACGGCGATGTAGCATTAAAACGCAGCTGGGAACCATTTGATTCCAATTATAACAACGGTAACGTATTACAGTTCAGCGATATGTACGCCACTGCTAAAGGATTTATCCCATCTGCACCAGAGGCAACGATCTGGGCTGGTAAACGTGGTTATGAAAAACGTGAAACACAGATGCTGGATTACAAACCTATCGGTGTTGCCGGTAACGGTGCCGGTGTGCAAGGCATCAAAGCTGGCCCGGGTGAACTCTCTGTCGCTGTATTACGTAAAGATGCTGATGCGGTCGCAACCGGCAGCACCGACGTAAATGAACTGCTCAACGTTAACTATTTCGATGTACGTTATGCCAAATTACCGGTATTCAGCGATGCAACCGTCGAGTTGATTGCTGACTATGCGATGGTTAATAAAACCGACTCACAGGAAGCATTGGAAGCCGCAGGCACTACCTATAAAGCAGAAAATGCCTTTATTCCAACGGTGATCCTGTCCAAACCATTACAGAATGGTTTTAACGAAACCACCATTCAGGCCACCACCAAAACCTTCGCGCATAACCTGGTCAAGCTGGGCTACAATGAAACCAGTTTCGACGTCGATGGTGATTATTCTGATGCCAAAGCCTTCCGTATTATTAACACCGGCGAAGCTTATCTGAGCGATAAAGTAATCATGTCACACGCCGCTGTTTATGCACACGGCACCGACATCACACCAACGACAGAAAAAGTGAATGCCTTCACTCTGGTTGCGCGTCCAGCCTACATTTGGAACCAGAACAACAAGACCGCATTGGAATTGGGTTGGTTTAAACAAACCAACACTGTTAGCGGTACTGATCTGGAAGAGTCTGGTAAAAAAGTCACCTTGGCTCATGTGTTGACCGCAGGCCCAAGCTTACTGACCATGCGTCCCGATTTCCGTTTTTACACCACCTATATCAAAGCGGATAAAAATGAAATCGACAGCTGGTCATTCCATGATGGCAAAGATCATCAGATTAGCTTTGGCGTACAAGCTGAAGCTTGGTGGTAAAAATATCAGGCTGCACCTTGCGTGCAGCCTGTTTTCAGGAGTTAAGTGATGACGAAACTGCGTTTAACCATACTAACTGCAATTGCTTTGTCTGGTTGTGCCAGCCAGGGAAATGTTGCTCCACAACTTGACGCGGATAATAGCCTTGCAGCCAAACAGCATTTGAGTGTGGCTTCTATCTGTTGTACTGATTTTTCTTCTATTACTATGCAACAGTTGCACAATGGCAATCTGACTATTGATGCAACATCACAGGTTATGCAATTTCCATCTGGCCGTAGTGCTTTTTATGCCGGAGCAATACCAGTAGAATTTTATGGCGCCGATGTGACTGCTGCGTCGATCGTTGCTGGCAGCGCAATGCCAATGCAGATCTTATTGCTGGATGCGCAACGTAATCCAACCCGAACTTTAGATGAAAGTGCCTTCCCGTATACGGAAGCAACACTGTTTTCCTCTAATCGCTTCAGTGGCAAATTCCGATTATTACCTAATGAACGCTTCATGCTGATTTACGCAAACACCGCTGATTTACAACGCAAATTAACCTTACCTCATCCAGAAAAGCTCAAAGCCAGAGCGATGAATTTGGTGCCGTCAGCTTATCCAGATCTACAAATACCTTATTCACCTTGGGGTACAGTCGAGTTGAAATTCAGTAATCCATCGACGCAACCAGTGGTAGCCGAAACCGTGGCCATGCCGGCAGGCGAAGCCCCACAAATCAGACCGAATACGAGCAATGTTGCCCCACGACAACAAACTGGGTTGATTAGTACCCAAACCCAACAGTATTACCAACAGGCGATTCAACAAGCGGTTAAGAACAATCAGATTGAACAAGCTATGCAACTTGTTGCAGAAGCGGAGAAATTGGGTTTTAACGATGCAAGAACGGTCTTTGTGGAAGCCGTGAAACAGAAATGATTTTTTAAACAGCCAATAGCTTACGTCATCAGCTCTTGTTTACCCGCCTTGTTTTGCAAGGCGGGCTTTTTGCTTAATCTTGCGAACACACAGAACCACGGATCACCAAATCACCGGCGAAGGTGTTTTGATCAAACGTAGGCAATTCACTGTGGTTGAGATGTGCCATCAACAAATTAAATGCTGAAGAAACAAAGGTATTCGCCGGTAGCGAAACCGAGCAGAGAGAGGGATGCAGATAATCAAGCATCGATTCATTGTCAAAGCCGAACAACGACACTTCAGCCGGAACAGCAACATCCAGCTCCTGCAGTGCTTTTAATGCCCCGATCGCGGTCGCATCGTTAAAACAACAGATCGCGGTGAAATCTACTTTCCGGTGCAATAACTGATTACAGGCACTGTAACCACCGCTATACATACGATCGCCTTCCGCCAGCAACAATGGATCCAACGCAATACCGGCATCGGCTAATGCTTGCTGATAGCCTTGCAAACGTAGTTGCGCAGTACGTTGATTGAGCGGGCCAGAAATATAGGCAATACGTTTGTGCCCTTGCGCCAGTAGAAAATCGACCGGCATTCTGGCGCTTTGTGAATGGTCAAACCAGACACAATAATCAGGATGACGAGGTAAATAACAGTTCATCACCACCAGCGGCACCGGCAGTTCATCGATCAAATCACTCAGCTCATCACCGCGGATATTATAGTGGTCGAAAAATGAATTGTTGTAATACAACACCGCATCACAACGGCGATCAACCAGCGAACGGATCGCGCGAACGCCACCATCGGGCTGATCATTGACCTGAGTGATCATCAGAAATTTACCGGCTTTATCAGCTAATTCCTGGCAGATCTCTATCAGTAAGCCTAAATATTGTGAGGTATTGGTACCACGGGGGATCACTAAACCAATGGTGTTGGTTTCTTGTTTAGAGAGCGATTGCGCTAATACGTTGGGTCGGTAATTGAGCTCTTCAATTGCCTTAAACACCGCTTCACGGGTCGCCTCAGAGATTTTTGCAGTGCCATTCAGAACACGTGAAACGGTCGATTTAGAGACGCCCGCTTTACGCGAAACATCCAGCATAGTGGCCATAAAATGAAAAACTCCCTCTGAGCAAACGCATTTGGCGACAGCAAACGAGCATTATCATGACTGGCGAGAAAAACTACAAGCAACATGGTTTTTATGGCATAAACAAAAATGCCGGATTGAACACGGGGTGGTTCAATCCGGCAAAACAGGCGTTAGGACGCACAAGGTAAGATATTCAGGAGCTCACCATTTCCAATGCCTGACTCGATCAGAGTTCGTTTCCGTTCGTTGCAATCACATCTTTGTACCAATAGAAGCTTTTCTTCCGCAGACGACGACCGGTGCCCTGCCCGTCGTTGTCTTTATCGACATAAATAAAGCCATAGCGTTTTTTCATTACCCCAGAGGAAATTTTTTGAAACTTGCCAGCCATGCTCATAAATCACTGAATATATTGTTTTTATTGATTATTCAGATATTTTTATTGATACATAAGACTCAGAGAATATGCCGCTATGTTCACCCCTGAATTGGGCATACTCTCTGAGCTTAATATTACGCGGCTTGGACGGCTGGAATATTTTGACGCTGACGGTGTAACTCGATCAGCTCTTCAATCATCTCGCGCGCCAGCATGGAGGTCATGATGTGGTCTTGTGCATGCACCATGATCAGGTTAACCGGAATTTTGCCGCAACCTTCATCCATGCCAATCAACGTGGTTTGTACATCATGAGCGCGCTTTGATGCGGCACTGGCTTCTGCCAATTGTTCATTTACCAGCGCCCAATCGCCTTGTTTGGCGGCACGCAGTGCCTGCATGGCACAACTACGCGCTTCGCCAGCATTGATGATGAGCTCCATCACGGTTGATTCCATATCCATTTCTACATCTCCAACTTTATTAATTCTGAATTACGCTGCGTCAGGCTGAGCATGCATGTCTGCTTCGTTTTCCGCTTCTTGAGCCAACAATTGTTTTTCATACACTTTGAAGAATGGCAGGTAGATCAAGAGGTCTATGACAATCAGTGTGATAACCAGCAGTCCGTTGGTCATCATCCAACCCGCCCCCCATGCTGCGCCAATTGGTGCAGGGGCAGTCCAAGGTACTAACGAAATGACTTTACCAATCAGACCTGACGTTGCAGCAAACCAGGCAATCGTGGCATTCACCATCGGTGCAACTACAAATGGGAAAAACAGGATTGGGTTCATTACGATTGGGCTACCGAAAATCACCGGTTCATTAATGTTGAAGCAGGCAGGCACGATACCCAGTTTGCCAATCGCACGCAGATGCGCTGACTTACTGCGGGTATAGAGCAATACCAGACCTAACGTTGCACCTGAACCACCCAGCACGATGAAGAATGACCAGAATGGTTCAACAAAGATGTGTGGCAACGGTTGACCAGCCGCCAGTGCCGCTTGGTTCAGGCCCAGGTTTACCAGATAGAATGGTTGCAGAATACCACCGACAATCGCCGCACCATGGATGCCGGCAAACCACAAAATATGACAAAGGAATACTGCAAACAGGATCGCAGGCAGTGAGTCAGCTGCAGAGATCAACGGTTTGAAAATCGCCATGATGGCATCTGGCAGGATCATGCCAAACTGATGCTGTACAAACAGGTTCAGTGGGTAAATGGTCAGGATCACAATCAATGCTGGGATCAGCAGATTGAAGGACTGACGAATTTTTTCCGGTACTTGTTCCGGCAGTTTGATACCGATATTGCGTACTTTCAGGAAACGCATCAGCTCGGTTACATAGATACCGACAATGATGGTAGTGAAAATACCGGTGCCGCCCAAGAAATTCGCTGGCAACGTGCCATCTTTCATCGGCGCTGCAATCAGCAGGAAGGTCATCAGCGACAACATGGCGCAAGGGAACGCGTCAATTTTGTAGCTCTGTGCCAAGTTATAAGCAATACCCGCACTGATGTAACAGGCCATGATCCCCATCGACATATTAAATGGCGTCATGATTTCATTGAAATATTGCTTAGACATTGCCAACCACCACTGGCCAAGGCCAAAAGTGGTATCAGGAGAAAATGGTGGGAAGGCAAACACGAGCAGGAATGAACCTACAATCATGAATGGCATTGCGCCGATGAAACCATCACGAACGGCCATGATATGGCGTTGAGTGCCCGCGCGTGCCGCGATTGGGCTGATTTTATTTTCGATAAAATCAAAAAATGCGTTAGACATAAGAGTCTCCCTGACTGTGTCTGTTATTGCATCATTGCCAATGCATCAGCGAGGATCTTATCGCCGCGCATCATGCCGTAATCCATGCTGTTGATCACGGCAATGGGTTTGCCTGCCGCTTCTGCTTTCTTTTTGAACTCTTCAAATTTGTATTTAATTTGCGGCCCAAGCAGACAACAGTCGAACTTTGGTAACGTGCTATCGAACTCTTCCATGGCGACTGCAATGATTTCGGCTTCAATGCCTTTTTGAGCAGCAGCCTGTTTCATTTTGTTGACCACCATGCTGGTTGACATACCAGCGGCGCAGCATAAGAAAATCTTTTTCATAGTGTCTAACCCCAGGGTTTCCCCAGATATTCTAATGTGTGTTGTTGTGCAGGTGCCCCCAAGCAACTCTGCAACCGGTTGCATCTTCCCACACACTGAAACCGGTTTCTGTGAGTTATTTCGCAAAACGTAAGCGGAATGTAACGGGCAGGATGTTTTGTGATCTGCGTACACAAAATCGACAAATGAAGGTTGATGTATTCGTTTGACATAAAAAAGGCCCCTTTACAGGAGCCTTCGGTCATAACAACCAGCAATGAATTATTTCGCGCCGTTTTTCGCAATCAGCGCGTTATACCAGAAAAAGCTCTTCTTCTTGGAACGTTTCAAATCTTTCAGGTCAAACTCATCACGGTTAACGTGGATGAAACCATAACGTTTGCTGCAACCCTGATGGGTTGAAACCAGATCGATGGCCGACCATGGGCAGAAACCAAATACCTTCACGCCATCAGTGATCGCAAGCTGAATTTGATCGATATGTTTTTGCAGGAAATCGATGCGGTAATCGTCATTGATCGAGCCATCTTCTTCCACTTTATCAAATGCACCCAGACCATTTTCGGTGATGATCAGCGGCAGTGCATAACGCTCGTAGATTTCACGCAAGGTGTTGCGGAAACCAACCGGATCAATTTCCCAGCCAAAAGCATTTTTGCTCAAGTTCGGGTTCGAAGCACCTTTAAATACACCGACTTCACCCACCACGATCTGCTGATCACCGGTAGAACCACGATCACTGGCATCGCCAGTGCTGGCTGCAACCGTCATGGTGGAATAGTAGTTAAATGCGATGAAATCAGGCTTGGCGCTGGCCATGATTTCCATGTCGCCTTCTTCGATGTCCGGGGTGGCATTACGCTCTTCCAGGAAACTCCAGGCGATATTGTTATAACGACCATACACGGCCATATCCAGATATAACCAGTTACGGATCGCCGAGCAGTTGCTAGCCGCCAGCACATCTTCCGGTTTAGATGAGGCCGGATAAATCGCCGAAATATTCGGCGCCGGACCGATCTTCGCGTGCGGCAGAATTTCATGGCACGACTTCATAGCTTTGGCTTGTGCCAGCAACATATGGTGGTTTTGCTGATAGAGATCCTTTTCTGGGTTTTCCACCGCCACCGCGCTTTTCGTACCAATCGCATCACCGTGCAGGATCATCATGTTCTGTTCGTTGATGGTCAGCCAATATTTAACGCGATCACCATACAACTCGAACAGGGTTTCACAATAGAACGCAAACGCATCGACGGTATGACGATTCGACCAACCACCTTTCAATTGCAGTGCATACGGCAGGTCAAAGTGATAAATAGTGACGATCGGTTCGATGTTGTGGGCTTTTAACTCGTTGATCAGATTGTTATAAAACGCCACGCCCATCGGGTTAATTTCGCCCGTGCCATGCGGGAAGATACGCGTCCAGGCAATCGAGAACCGATAAGCTTTCAGACCTAATTCCGCGAACAGTTTGACGTCTTCTTTATAGTGATGATAGTGATCGCTGGTCACTTTAAAATCGGTGGTGCCTGGCACAACGGGTGCCATATCAATCACCGATGGACCTTTGCCATCTTTATCCCACGCACCTTCTACCTGATATGCCGAGGTCGAGCCGCCCCAGAAAAAGTCCGCAGGAAAATCCTTTAATTTTTTATGCAGCATTTAATTTCTCCGTACCTGAAAGGGATCAAGCTTCACCATTAGCTGGTTAAGCCTTATAAAATCAGTTAGTTGCAACAGCAGCCGTCGTTGCCATTGGTTTTCTTTGGCTATCAGCTTTGACGGGTCTATTCTCAAAACCGAACATCAGCGTCAGCAAGAGCGCCAGACCGAAACCGGTTCCAATTCCAATAGCATATTGCAGGACTGGCGTGAAAACTGGGATGGATAGCAAGCTATGGAAGGCAAATGCGGTCAGTTTCGCTTGGAAAGCACCGTTCAATGCGCCACCAATGGCCCCGGCGATCACCACAATCGGAATGGTGCGACGGAAACGCATGATCAGGCCGTAGATGATAGGTTCAGTAACACCTGCCAGCAGGCCGGTTACTGTCGCCGGGCCAGCCAGTGCTTTCACATTGACATCTTTACTGCGCAGGAAGATGGCCAGTGCCACACCCATCTGGGCGAAGGTAGCTGGTGCCCACATAGCTGCGATCGGATCGCCACCGGCGCCCAGGTTAGCAATGATGATAGGCACGATGCCCCAATGCAGACCCAACACCACGAGGAACATCATGGAACCACCGATTGCGGCACCGGTCAGAATACCGCTGTGTGCACTCAGCCAGTTGATACCCGCGGCAATCAGATCGCCGACATAGACACCAAACGGGCCGAACGCCAACACAGTCATTGGCACTACCACCAACAGACACAGCATCGGCACCATAAACATCTGAATGTTATGCGGGCAGACGCGTTTCAGGAATTTCTCCAGCACCGCCAGAATTGCCACCGCGATAAACACCGGGAATACGGTCGACGCGTAGTTGATCGCCACTACTGGAATACCAAAAAAAGTCGCGGTATGTGAGCCAATCAAACCGGTAAAATTAGGTTCCAGCAGCGCCGCACCAATAGCACCACCGACATAACCGTTTGCCCCCATTTTCGTCGCTGCAGAGATACCCAGCAGCACCGGCAGGAAGTAGAACACCGAATTCGCGGCCGCCGCTAACACCAGATAAGAGCTGCTGGCCGGATCGATCCATTTCAGCATCACCAGTACGGCCAGCAACGCTTTGATCATACCGGCACCCGCCATCGCACCAATTAACGGTGAGAAGCTGCCTGACACCACTTCAAAAATACGTGCCGCCAATGGGCCTTTCGTTTTGCTTTCGCTACGTGGCGCACTGCTGCTAACCGCCGCCGAAGAGCCACCACTCAGTAAACTCGTTAACTCTTTGTAAACATGCGAGACATGACTGCCAACAATCACCTGAAACTGACCACCACTCTCGACAACGCTTAATACACCATCTAATTTTTGTAATTCCGCTTTTTTTGCCACGCCATTGTCATGCAGCGTAAACCGCAAACGGGTCGCGCAATGCACTAACGCATCGACATTTTCTGCGCCACCAACCAGCTGCAGAATTGTTTTTGCCAAACCTGAATAACTCATGTGAAAACCTCTATGGCTTAATAACCAGTCTGTTTTTTATTGGTTATGACAGATGGCTCACGGCCTCTGTCTTATTGATACAATAAAATGCAACCGGTTGCACAACTACATAAAGTGATCATTTTTGTGATGACAATCGCAAAGATAGTCCGGCAGAGACTGTGTATTTAGCCAAAATGTAACCGGTTTCTGTTTTGGGTAGACAAATGAGCATTGAGGACAACTTTTAATCATCCGGAGAATTCAGCATGAGGTTAAATCAAGGTACGAGGGCTTATATGATGGCGATTCTTACTGCCAGCACATAGTTTTCTGTCTCCAGCGCTACCGCGCAAGAACCTCCGGCGATCCACATTGAAAGTGGCGCGTGCGTTTAGATCTGGTGGAAACGTTAGTTAAATAACGTTGATAATTAACGGCCTGTCGCAAGGCCGTTATTTTCGTGTGACATAGTCGAGAACAGTCGCCATCCACTCAGCAAGCTGCTGATATTGCGCTTCGCTGGCTGCTAAAATTTCATCAGCATCTTGAATGAAACTGCCGCCCGTCAGCTCATCGGCACAATGCAGCACCATACTGCGGGCATTTTCTGCCGTCGTTTCCAGATGACATTGCAGACCAATCACGCGCTTACCGAGTTGGAAGATCTGATTATTGCAGGCCACACTACTGGCCAATAACACTGCCTTGGCGGGTAATTCGAAGGTTTCACCATGCCAGTGAAAGACATGCATGTTCGCGGGTAACGACAACACATCGCCTGATGCTGCCACTGCGGTTATATCAAACCAACCGATCTCTTTGGCGTAATTGGAGTAAATCCGCGCCCCCTGACAACTGGCGATCAATTGGGCACCCAGACAGATGCCGACAATCGGTTTTTCCGCCGCGATAGCCTGTGCCAGAAAGGCTTTTTCCGCCACCAGCCAAGGGTAATGCGATTCATCATTCACACTCATTGGCCCGCCGAGCACAACCAGCAGATCGACATCCGCCACCTCAGGTAACGGCTCATTGGCATATAAACGGCAATAATGAATTTCAGCGTTGTGTTGCGCTAACCAAGGTTGAATATTACCTAATTCTTCGAAAGGAACGTGTTGTAAAACATAAACGCGCATGGTCTTGTTCCAAATAATGAATTAAAACTGCATGAATAAAACAGACCACAGCGGCTCAGCGTTAAACGGATAACAGAACAAAAAAGAGCCGCTGTCTGAATGCGTCATATTCTCAATTCAGACAGCAGAAGTGAAGGTTAAATTTGTGATTGCAGATAATTTGGCAGACCAATCTGATCGATTAAACGCAGCTGTTTTTCCAGCCAGTAGGCGTGATCTACTTCGGTATCATCCAACTGTTTTTCCAGCATTTCACGGGTCTGATAATCTTGTTCCGCTTCACAAAGCTTAATGGCCGCTTTCAGGTTTTTGACCACACTGTATTCCAGTTGCAGATCGCTTTTCAGCATATCCGGCACAGTTTTACCCACATTCAGCGGCTCACGCAGCGTCATCTCTGGTGTACCCTCAAGAAACAGAATGCGCTCAATGATCCAAGCAGCATGTTGTTTTTCCTCATCCGACTCGTGGCTGATACGTTCGAATAACTTGTTGTAGCCCCAATCCTGATACATACGGGAATGAATAAAATACTGATCGATAGCCGTTAATTCACCCGCCAGTAGCTTATTCAGTTCCGCAATGACAATCGGTTTTCCTTGCATAATTCTCCCCTTACATCTGGCTTTGCAGATAGTTCTGAATACCAGTCGTCGCGATCAGATTCTGCTGGGTTTCCAGCCAATCCAGATACTCTTCCTCATATTCCAGAATATCTTCCAACAGATCGCGGGTGACAAAATCGGCTGATTGCTCAGCAAGCTGGATCGCTTCGCGCAATAAAAGCAACTGATCCTGCTGCAGTGACAGATCGCATTGCAGCATCTCTTCGGCATGTTCACCGATACGCAAATATTCCAGATTCTGTAAATTTGGCAGACCGTCTAAAAACAAGATCCGCTCAATCAGCGCATCGGCCTGTTTCATGTCTTTGATCGATTTTTTGAACGCATGCTCATTCAACGCATTAAAACCAAAATGGCGGAATAAACGGGCGTGCAGAAAATATTGATTGATGGAGCTCAACTCCCAGGTCAACACCTTGTTGAGCATCGCGATGACTGCTTTATCGCCTTGCATGGCCAATCCTCATGTGGTGAAAAGCTATACGATTTAGCCTAATCCTTACTGCAGATTTAGCAACTAAATTAACATGTATAACACATCCTTTTTACAGTTTAGTACATTAGCATTCCCGTATAAAAAAACAGCAAATCTATTGCACTACATCTTAATGAGAATTATTATTAAATGGAGTAAAGCAGGAGGTTGCGATGATCATTTGTCATTGTCATGCAGTGAATGACCGGCAGATTAAAGAAGCGATAGAAAACGGCATAGATACCGTACGCGGCTTACACCGGGAGTTGAAGGTGGGCAGTACTTGCGGACGTTGCCTGCCACAAGTGCGTCGAGTGCTGGAAACTACCTTGTTGCAGATCGCTGAACCCACAACAAAGCAGGTAGCCTAAAAACGCAGCAACTTGCTTATCTCAACGCGGAACCCGCATCATCTGGTCCCCACCCGTATTCGATACGTTTTACATTATTGCCCGCAACAAAGTGATGAATAGCTAACAATATTTCCACAATCGGCAATATCTGGCGGTTTGTCATTTTACCTTAGCAGCATCTTAAGCCATGATTACAACGTATCGGATCACGGATAGAGCCTATGCTACTGGAATTGATTAAAGGTGTGGCACTGTTGTTATCTCTGTGTTTATTGCAGGGATTTAATGTGCGCCTTTGTCAGGGGCATAAAATATTACAACAAATCATCGCGGGATTGCTGTTTGGTGGCATTACCGTGATCGGCATGATGGTGCCGGTGCATATCGCGGAAGGGGTTATCTTTGATGCCCGTTCGGTCATTCTGATCATGGCCGGTTTGTTTGGCGGGCCAGCAGTCGCCATTGGTGCCGGTCTGATTGCCGGTGCATACCGTTTCTGGCTAGGTGGTGGTGGTTATCCGGTAGGTCTGGCCACCATTACCACCTGTGTTCTACTTGGGCTGGCTTATCGTCGCATTTGTCGGACTGGCTGGATCAAAAATGGCCCCATTGAGCTGCTGCTATTTGGGTTTGTGGCCCATGTGATCATGGTGCTGATATTCACGCAACTTCCTGCCTCCGTGCTTACCACCGTGATGCAGGATATCGCTCTTCCCTATGTGTTTACCTTTTCCCTTGGCACTATGATCCTCGGCCTGATGATGCAGGATATTGTGAACCGGACCAACACTGAATTGGCATTACACACCAGTGAATCGCGTTTGCGGGCTATTGTGCAAGCGATCCCCGATTTAATGGTGATCATTGATGAAGATGGTCATTACATTGACGTGTTGCCCTCCACCAACCATCAATTGTATGAACCCGCCTTGGCTCTGATCGGCAAAACATTACACAGCGAACTCCCGCAAGAAAACGCAGATAAATTATTAGCGACTGTGCGAGACAGCATCCGGCTGCAACAAACACAAACCATTGAATATGAGTGCGACGGTGTTATCGGTCGCCGGCTGGTTGAAGGACGAGCACAACCATTGGGTTACACCGTCAACGATAAACAGGTTGTGGTGTTCCTGGCGCGCGACATTACTGATCGTAAAATTAAAGAAGATGAAATCGCCTATCTGGCATTTTACGACCCACTGACAGGCCTGCCAAACCGGCGTTTGCTGCAAGATCGTCTGCATCAAGCCATGGCCAACAGTAAGCGCAGCGGGCAGCGTGGTGCATTGTTGTTTATCGATCTGGATAATTTCAAAACCCTGAATGACACCTTAGGTCATGACAAAGGCGATCTGCTGCTGCAACAGGTGGCCACTCGCATTGCTGAGTGTGTACGGGAGTGTGATACCGTTGCGCGGCTGGGGGGCGATGAATTTGTCGTCATGCTGGAAGAGTTAAGCCATATCGAAGAAGTCGCCGCTGCTCAGGCTAAAATGCTCGGGGAAAAAATTCTGGTGAAATTGCGCCATCCCTACCTGATTGCCGGTTATGAACACAACAGCAGTGCCAGTATCGGTATTACCTTATTTCAGGCGCATCAGGAAAGCAGTGATGAACTGATGAAACGTGCCGACATCGCCATGTATCAAGCCAAATCGGCCGGACGCAACACACTCCGTTTCTTTGACAATAAAATGCAGGCGATCATTACCTCGCGAGCCGAACTGGAAAATGATCTGCGGGAAGGCATTCGCCAACAACAATTGCAGCTGCATTATCAACCACAGGTTGATGCCAATGGACAGATCACCGGCGCTGAAGCGTTAGTACGCTGGCAACATCCGCTGCGTGGCATGATCTCTCCCGCCGAATTTATTCCATTAGCGGAAGAAAGCGGTTTAATTTTAGCATTAGGCGATTGGGTTTTATATGAAGCCTGCCAACAATTACGCCGTTGGATGGAACAACCCGCACTGGCGCATCTTTCATTGGCCGTGAATATCAGCGCCCGACAGATCCACCAGCCTGATTTTGTCGATCAAATCTTAGCCGCCATTCATAACGCAGACATAACCCCCGGCAGTCTGAAACTGGAACTTACAGAGAGTTTATTACTGGAAGACACCGAAGATATCATCCACAAAATGACGGCACTGAAAGCATGTGGCGTTGGTTTTTCACTGGATGATTTTGGTACCGGGTATTCATCACTGGCATATCTGAAACGATTACCTTTGGATCAGCTGAAAATCGACCAATCGTTTGTCCGGGATCTGCTCACCGATCCAAACGATGCCGCAATTGCCAGCACCATCGTCACTCTGGCACAAAGTATGGGGTTAAATGTCATTGCGGAAGGGGTGGAAACCGAAGCCCAACGACAACGTCTGGAAGAGTTGGGGTGTTATGCTTATCAAGGCTATCTCTTTGGCCGCCCCGCACCTGCAGAGATGCTCTCTGTCACCACCTCTGAAAAAATAGCTTAGTTAGCTGAGTCGATTATTACGGCTTAAACCACGCCAAACAGGCTTCCGGCTCATCGCCTAAATACCAATGCACGTAAGAGGCCAGCAACCGCCCCTGCTGATAAACCGCTTCCGGCTTGCCATGCACCGGATGCGTTGCGTCTAACGTGCTTTCAGCACGGATCTGGCTGCTGGAAAAATGGAAGGTGTGCCCACGTACTTCGCCAAACGGGAAAGCTGCTGATAACACACCAAGACCCGAAAGTCGTGGTTCCATCAGCGCTTCGCCGGGTAATACGCCGAGCAGATCACGCCGATGGCCCTCTTTGTTGGTGAGGCCATTGAGCAGATAGAGCATGCCGCCACACTCCGCGACTGTGGGTTTGTCGGCCTGCACATGCGCACGGATCGATTGCAACATGGTCTGGTTATCGGCAAGCCTATCAAGATAGAGCTCGGGGTAACCACCGGGCAGATATAACGCATCGGCTTCCGGCATCACCTGATCGGTAACCGGCGAGAAAAAGCGTAATTGTGCGCCCATCTGCTGCAAAATTTGCAGATTATCGCGGTAAATAAAGCTAAATGCGGCATCACGCGCGACCGCAATCGTCACGCCGGTTAACCCTTCCCCATACACCTTATTGCTGATCGGGTAGCTGAATTCACTGGCAGGTGGCAGGTGTAATGCACCGTGGCTGGCCAGCTGTTCGGCAGCTAAATCTAACCTCGGCTCAAGATCAGACAACTCATTGGCCTGCACCAAACCTAAATGCCGCTCCGGCAGGGTGATTGCCTCATTCGAGGGCATATAACCGCAAAAGTGGATGCCATTCGGCAGGCTTTGCTGCAGATAACGGGCATGACCGGCACTGTTAACGCGGTTCGCTACCACACCAAACACCGTCAAATCGGGCTGATAATTAGCCAACCCATACACCAGTGCGCCAAATGTCTGCGCCATCGCCGAACCATCGACTACCAGCAGCAGGGGAATATTAAACAAGCGCGCAATATCGGCGGAACTGGTGTGACCGTCATACAAGCCCATCCCCCCCTCAATCAGGATCAGATCGGCTTCCTGCGCCGCCTCCGCCAGACGACGGCGGCAATTCGCCTCACCCATCATCCACAAATCGAGTTGATGCACCGGAGCACCCGAGGCTTTTTCCAACAGCATGGGGTCGAGAAAATCCGGCCCGGTTTTGAACACCCGCACCTTCTTACCCTGTTGTGTCCAGTAACGCGCCAGTGCGGCGGTGACCGTGGTTTTACCACTATGGCTAGCGGGCGCACTGATAAGCAGTGCCGGGCAAGTTCTAGTTTGCATGTTGTTGTTCCCACGAAGCCAGAAGAGCAAATAGTTGTGCCATATTCAGATGATCGGCCAGACAATCCGCCAACCGATCGATGCCATGCTCGCGCAGTTGCTGCATATCCGGTGCGCTATCGGTCTGTAGCCCCGCCCAACGCAATAACGCATTACAGGCGGCAGGTTCATCGAACAGACCGTGCAGATAGGTGCCGAAAATCAGCCCATCATCAGAGAACAGGCCATCAGTGATAACTGCATCGTCACAATGTAACGTCATCGGTCGCGATGCATCAGCAGGCGTTTCTGTCACACCGGCATGAATTTCATACCCGATCACAGGAACACTGTTATCGGCTAACGCCAGTGTGCCAGTCACCCGACGCAACTGCTTTTCCGCCGCCAGTGTGGTGGAAATTGGTAATAGCCCCAGACCCTGCAGGCTACCGGCAGCACCTTCCAACCCGAGTGGATCGTGCAACATCTCGCCGAGCATCTGATAACCGCCACAGATACCGATCAGCTTGCCGCCAAAACGCAGGTGGCGGTTAATGGCGGCATCCCAGCCCTGTTCACGCAAGAAGCGCAGATCACCCTGCACCGATTTAGAACCAGGCAGAATAATAAGATCGGCGGCAGGCAGTGACTGATTGGGTGGCACCATGATCAGATCGACATCGGGGTGTAATCGCAGCACATCAAAATCGGTGTGATTACTGATCCGCGGGAAACAAGGCACCACGATACGGAATTTACCACGATCATTTTGCTGCACCGCAATCGCATCTTCCTGTTCCAGATACAGGCCATGCAGATAAGGCAGCACACCCAATACCGGCTTGCCGGTGGTCTGCTCCAGCCAGTCGAGACCGCCTTTCAGTAGCGCAATATCACCACGGAAACGATTGATGACAAAGCCAATCACACGGTTTTGTTCACTTTCAGAAAGCAGCGCCAGCGTGCCATACAGATGGGCAAACACGCCGCCCTTATCGATATCGGCAATAATGATGACCGGACAATCGGCCTCTTCGGCAAAGCCCATATTGGCGATATCGCGGTCGCGCAGATTGATTTCCGCCGGGCTGCCCGCCCCTTCGATGATCACCGCCTGATAATGGGCCTGCAGATGATGGAACGAGTGCATCACGGCCCCCATCACCTTCGGTTTGTATTCGTGATAGGCGCAGGCATCCATGTCCGCCAGCGCCTTACCGTGCACGATCACCTGTGCGCCGATGTCGGTGTTGGGTTTCAGCAGCACCGGATTCATGTGTACGGTCGGTTCAATGCCACAAGCCTGCGCCTGCACCGCCTGCGCGCGACCAATTTCACCACCATCGGCCGTGACGGCGCTATTGAGCGCCATATTCTGTGATTTAAACGGGGCGACCGACCAGCCTTGTCGTTTCAGTAAACGACATAAACCAGCGACCAGCGTGCTTTTACCGGCATCGGAGGTGGTACCCTGCACCATGAGAGAAAATTGGGTTAACACGAACTACTCTTCCTCTTCCGGCTTGAGTGTTTTGCGTTTGGAACGCGGATGCGCCTGGTCATAGACCGCGGCTAAATGTTGGAAATCAAGGTGAGTATACACTTGCGTGGTGGCCAGATTAGCGTGGCCTAACAGCTCTTGTACCGCACGGAGATCACCGGATGACTCCAGCATGTGCGTGGCAAAACTGTGGCGTAATTTATGCGGATGCACGTGGCTGTTGAGGGTCTGTTTTTGCCCCCACTGCGCAAGACGGATCTCTATCATGCGCGCGGTAATACGACGCTTACGGCTGCTGAGAAACAACGCTTGCTCACCCTCAACGGCAAAGGTGGGTCGGATGTGCAGCCATTTTTCCAGCCACTCCAGCGCCAAACGACCAATCGGCAACACGCGCTCTTTATTTCCCTTCCCGATCACCCGAACTTGCCGTGCATCGAGCTGGATATCCTGCAGATCGAGGCCGACTAATTCCGACAGACGCATGCCGCAGGTATAAAACAGCTCCATGATCGCCCGATCACGTATCGCCAGCGGATCTTGCTCATCGCTGATATTGAGCAGCTGATGCATCTGATCGACATCGAGGTTTTTCGGCAACGGACGGCCAAGCTTGGGTAACGCCACACCACGCGCGGGGTTAGCCGCCAGAATACCGCGGATCACCAGCCAATCGGCAAAACTGCGCAGCGCCGACATTTTGGTGCTAATGGTGCGCGGTGAGGTCTCTTTGTGTTTGCGCAGCGTGTGCGCCCATTGCCGCACCAGCGGGTTATTCAACTCAGACCAGTCACGGACCTGCTTTTCCTGCAGCCATTCCATCATGGCCTGCAAATGGCGTTGATAGTTAGTCAGGGTATGAACGCTGAGCTGACGCTCAACGCGCAGGTATTCCAGATAGGTGTGTACGACCGCTGCGAGGGGGTCACTCACACGAGCGCGCCAAAGTCGGTAATAACAAGGTGACAAAGCGGCCTAACTGTTCCAGCAGCAAGCTGTCCATCCCTGGTTGATAATGTTGTGGGTTCGCATGGCCAAAGGCCAGAAAACCCCATTCGCCGTATTCGCCAAGGCGTAACAGCGCCATCGAGTGCACCAGTGAGCCCTGCCCGAAAATCAGCTCACGGTCGCAATCATTAACCCGGCCAAAATAGACCAGCTGATCGGCCATCGGGTAAAGACATAAACGCTGGAATAACGGATATTCCATCTCGTAGGGTTTATCAAAACGTTTGGCTTTCACCCGAGCCTGATTGACCCACAAGGCACAGGCCGGAATCCGCAACCGTTCACGAAACGTGCTGTGCAGACACTTCCACAACTGCCGCAATGAGGTGCAGGCAAATAACGCCGGATAAATATCGGTATACACACGGAAGATGAACTCGTTACGGCTGGCATTGGTCAGCAACTCTTGGCGCTCTTGCTCCAAGTGCTGCAAACGGTCGCGCTGTCGCTCTAGTTTTAGATCAAACAACGATACCGCGCCGCGTTGTTCATGGGGCACCGTCAACTCATCCAGCAGCGCTTTATGCCGTAGGAAAAAATCCGGATGCTGCTTGAGGAATTCGACCACCTGATTTTCCTGCAGCATCGCCTCCAGTGCGCCCATGTCGATACTCATAACTCGATTTGTCCGTCAAACACATGCTCGGCGGGGCCGGTCATGTACACCGGTGTGCCGGGGCCATTCCATGAAATACTCAGCGAACCGCCGGGCAAATCCACTTTGACCCGACCTTTGAGTTTTTCCTGCTGGATCCCCACCACCACCGCAGCACAGGCGCCCGTGCCACAGGCCAATGTTTCACCGGCACCACGTTCATACACGCGCAGGTTAATTTCATTGGCCGAAACCACTTCCATAAAGCCAACATTGACGCGCTCTGGGAAGCGATCGAACGATTCGAGTTTTGGCCCCAGTGTTTCCACCGGCGCGGTTTTTACACTTGGCACTTCCAGCACACAATGCGGGTTACCCATCGACACCGCACCGCACATCACGGTTTGTTCCGCCACGCGCAGCAGATAGAGTTTTTCCGCTTTTAGTGCCCGAAACGGGATCTTCGATGGCTCGAATTCCGGCACGCCCATGTTGACCGTGACCTGATCGTTGTCTTCCAACTGCAACACGATGCGACCACTGACGGTGCTCACCGCAATACGATCTTTATTGGTTAAGCCCTTCAGGCGGACGAAACGCGCAAAACACCGCGCGCCGTTGCCACACTGCTGCACTTCCGAACCATCGGCATTAAAAATACGATAGTGGAAGTCGAGATCAGGATCATACGGCGGTTCGACCAGCAACAACTGGTCAAAACCGATACCAAAATGACGATCACCGAGGCGTTTCAGCGTTTCCGCATTAAAAAATACCTTCTGCGTTACGCCATCCACTACCACGAAGTCATTTCCTAGACCGTGCATTTTGGAAAACTGGATCAACATGCAGCCAAGCTCCTGTTACGGCAACAGATGTTCAAATTGCCACTGTGATGCCAGCGGTTCACGCTCACGCACCAAATGTGGCTGCTCACCGTCCACCAGCACTTCAGCAGCTCGGGAACGGGCGTTGTAGTTAGACGCCATAGAGAAACCATACGCGCCAGCAGAGCGGACTACCAGATAATCACCCGGTTCAATGGCTAATTCCCGATCTTTACCCAGGAAATCACCGGTTTCGCAGATTGGGCCGACCACATCATAGCGTTGCGCAGTGCGTGGCAGTGCACGATTAACCGGCACAATGTTCATCCAGGCACTGTACAGCGATGGGCGGATCAGGTCGTTCATCGCGGCATCAACGATGGCAAAATGGCGATCTTCACCCGCTTTCAGATATTCGACTTTAGTCGCCAGAATCCCGGCATTCGCCATGATGGCGCGGCCCGGTTCAAACATCAGGGTCAGATCACGATCTTGCAGTTTCTGTTTCAGTGCGGTGGCATATTCGCTTGGGTGCGGAGGGGTTTCGTCGTTGTAATTGACGCCCAGACCACCACCCACGTCCAAATGCTGGATCTTAATACCAGCGGCTGCCAGCTCATCGATCAGCGCCAACAGCTTGTCTGCCGCTTCAAGGAACGGTGCGATTTCGGTCAGCTGCGAGCCGATATGACAATCAACACCATGAATGGCTAAGTTTGGCAGGCTGGCCGCGTATTTATACACTTCCGGCGCGCGTTCAATCGGAATACCGAATTTATTCTGTTTCAAACCAGTCGAGATATACGGATGCGTACCGGCATCAATATCCGGGTTAATGCGGATCGAAATCCGCGCCACTTTACCCATGCTGCCAGCCACCTGATTCAGGCGCTCCAGCTCCGGTTCTGATTCCACGTTGAAACAGAGAATGTCTTGTTCCAGCGCATAACGCATTTCGGCTTCGGTTTTACCAACCCCCGAGAACACCACTTTTTTCGCATCACCACCGGCGGCGATCACACGCGCCAGTTCACCACCAGAAACGATGTCAAAGCCAGAGCCCAGACGCGCCAGTACATTCAGGATCGCGAGGTTGCCATTGGCCTTGACCGCATAGCAGATCAGATGCGGCACATCGCCAGCAGCGGCATCAAACGCCTTCCAGTGACGTTCAATAGTGGCACGGGAGTAGATATATAAAGGGGTGCCGTATTGGGCAACTAACTCGCTGACAGCACATTGTTCAGCCAGCAGTTCGCCGTCTTCGCGATAATTGAAATAATCCATGGCGCCATCGTTTCCTTATGATTGGGTCTGGTGGTTGTCGTTCTGATTTTGCGGCTGGGCAGTCTGCTGTTGCGCCGGTTTTTGCTGTGGCATGTATAACGGCCCTTTCAAGCCGCAACCACTGAGTAAACCAGCTAATAACAACGCTAAACCCACACTGTATGTGCGCATTTTCATGATCTTGTGCGATTCGGTAATTTGGCCCACTATAATCTCACTCATCGCAGTAAATGCAAATAGGACAAGCCGTAATGAAAGACAGTGAATTTCACGCGCTGGTAGAAGAGCGCTATCAGGTTATTGAAGAAGCCATGGATAATTGCGATGCCGACATCGATTGTGAACTCAATAGTGGCGTGGTCACACTGAGCTTTGTCAACGGCAGCAAAATCATCATCAACAAACAAGAACCGCTGCATCAGATCTGGGTCGCCACCCGTGAAAACGGCTATCACTTTGACTGGAAAGACGGGCAATGGATCGAGAATCGCGGTGGTCGTGAGCTGATGGCACTGCTGAGCGATGCCTGCAGTAAACAATCCGGCGAAACAGTCACCTTAGGTTGATCATCATGGATAAACCGATCATCGATATTTATTACTGCCGCCAGTGTAACTGGATGCTGCGCGCCAGTTGGATGGCGCAAGAGCTGTTGCATACTTTCAGTGAGGAGTTGGGCAGTGTGAATCTGCACCCGGATACTGGCGGCCATTTTGAAATTCTGGTCAATGGTGTCACGATTTGGGAACGTAAAACCGACGGTGGTTTCCCCGATGTCAAAGCGCTGAAACAGCGCGTACGTGATCAGATCGCCCCGGAACGCGACCTCGGCCACACTGATCGAAAAGTGGACGAGTGAACCAACAAAAAACGGCTCGGATTTAGGAGCCGTTTCTTAGCCTGACGCTTGCTGCGGCATTTCCCGCATGATCGAGCGATATGGCATCACCTGTAGTGTGTCTGCCTCGGCCACCAGCTCATAAAACTGCGGTAAATTGAAATTGATCACCTGCTCAGTGAAATCAAAACGCTGATGCGTCATGGTGTAATAACGATTCACGTTTTGCACCAGATCTTCTTTGCTGCCCGCGTATTCGTGGTAGATCTCAACCTTGTTATTTTCATCGAGAATATAGACGTTAAAGCCGTTGTCATTATCCTCAAAGAAATACTGGATCAAGCCTTCACTGGCATACGCATCGACAATAGGCGGCACGTGCAGGCCATTATCCGGCTCAGCAGTCTGGCGTTCCAACTTGTTATCCGACACCTGACGGTAGAAATCGATCGCACTGCTCAGCTCACGCACGGAAACACCACGGCGTTCCAGGAACAAGGCATAACGATGCTCACCCACCGACAGTAATTTCACCATGCGCTGTTTATCCAGCGCCAGACGCAGTGAAATACAGGCATTCACCAATTCAGTAAATTGCTGGCGGATCTCATCGCGGTAATACTGGCTGTAACAGAACACGTCGATGGCATCCGGTGCTGCCGCATCCTGATGCATCTTACTTAAGATGGTGCTCAGCGCTTCAACCACGGCATCGAGGCCATTGAAGTGCAGGGTTCTGACTTCGTTCCACGAATTCCGATAAACCAAGTCTATCGTGCCCACCAAACATTCTTGTCGCTGGCCAAAACAGAGCATATCTTCGCCATGAGCCAGCACTGGAGGCATCTCTTCCGGCCAATCCGCGGTTGGATCACGCTCCAGATTGATGAAAATGCCCAGATGCCGGATCTCACACGGACGGCTCAGCGCCAAATTCCCCGCTGGCGGTAATTCCACCGGGAAAGTATCCGCCAGATCCTGACAAAATTGCTGCAAGGATGAATGAGTAATATCTGAACCCATCTGGCGCAATTCTACTTGCGAGTCAGCCACCAGCAGACCATTAAAATAAGCCCAAGCCACCAACTTAGAGAGATAACCGTTATATTCCAGCGGTGCGCGGCCAATGATGTCATGTGGGTTCAGCGAGTGTTTATACAGATACCAGCCCTGACGATTCAGATGCCCCGGTGGTACTTGGATCAGGCTTAAATTCGACTCTCGCAGATCAGGCGCAATTTTCAGGTTAATACGTTGCACTTTGCCCGGTAACGCTTCAAACGCCGTATAGAGTTTGCGCGACAGAATACCAATGTCTTCCGGGTTAATGGATTCACTGATGTTATTGCGCCGCGCAAACTGGATCAGCTTGCTGTAACTTTGCATCAGGGCGCTTAACAGCTCTTCGTAAGCAACTTTAACCTGCTCAACCTTCCACTGCGCGTGGCTGTCGAGTTGTTGCAGAATAGCCTGATTCCAACCCCACTGCCGCACCAGTTTCACTAATAATTCCCGCCGCCAGCGGCCATGTTGGGGTGGTTCATTGCGACTCAGTGCATCGCAGATCTTCAGATAAAAACAGCGCCGCGCCAGATCGAGCCGTTTGGTGTCACCCAACTTGGTCAGATAGTCGGTGACCTTATCCAGCATCAGATAATAAGCATCGAGCGATAAACCAAAATCATCATTTTGCTGGAACCAGCGTTTGGCCTGGACGGCCAACAGTTCGGTATGCGGAAACTCGGAAGAATAGGCTTCCATGACCAGAATTTTTAATACCGCTTTGTAAGGCGAATCCAGCCCTTTATAGAGCAGCCACAACGCAGAGCCGAAATACTCTTCCGCCGGAATATGACTGACACCACCCAGATCCAGCCAGTCATCTTCGGAAATCATGCCGGTGCTGAACAACGCCGATGCCAGTGCATCGTATTCATCTTCCCGTTCCGCCGGGATCAGCGGCCATAATAGGCGTTTACCCGCCACGCGGGTGGCACTGCGGTAAAACTCTTCCAGCAACAGCAAATGTTGCGCACTGCCGCAGTTATCCAAACCCACTTGCGCGCGATTGCCGACCCGAAATTTATTTTCCGGGATCAAGAAGAAGTTCATCTCCACGCCGTGCTGTTCCGCCAGACAGGAGATTAGCTGACACTTTTGCTCTAACAGCGCCAGCCGCTCCAGCGACAGCTCAGGGTTATGACAGACCCAGATATCGAGATCGGAGGTGATGCTTTGACCAATCGATGAGGTGCTGCCCATGGTATATACGGCAGACAAACAAGATTCGGTAACTTCAGGCTCGGTGGTGTGGCCACATTGCGTAAACAGGAATTTGCGTTGCGCCGCGTCGGGCTGAAAATTGGCAATACCATACGGCACCTCACCCGAGATATAACCCGGAAGGTGTGGATGATGGTAATGCAGCAAAACCGGCAGCATGGAGAGCATGCGCCGGCCTGCTTCGTTCATTGCCTCCAGCGCCCGTTCCATCTTGATTTGATTGATGGCATCCGCGCGGGCAATCAGCAACTCAAACTGTTTAAACAACCGTTTGGCCTTAGTTGATCAATATTGGACACTTCGCCAGCAAGGCGGGGTGTAATCTCCCCATGTTAGCACAGCTGACAGCGCGGTAAACCTCCCCGCAATGGTGCGATGTCATGCTCACGGTTCAACCGGAGTTATCAGCCATGCTACTATCAATGAAAACCCATTGGCACAAACTGTTATGACCGAATTGCGTATCGCCACCCGAAAAAGTCCGCTGGCCTTGTGGCAGGCTAACTTTGTTAAACAACAGCTGGAATTACATCACCCCGGCTTACAAGTGACCCTCGTGCCGATGAGTACACAAGGAGACAAAATTCTCGATACGCCACTGGCTAAAATTGGTGGTAAAGGTTTGTTTGTTAAGGAATTAGAACAAGCCATGCTGGAAAACCGCGCCGATATCGCCGTCCATTCGATGAAAGATGTGCCGGTCGATTTCCCGGCGGGGTTGGGTCTGGCGGTGATCTGTGAACGCGACGATCCGCACGATGCGTTTGTCAGCAACCAGTATGCCACTCTCTATGAATTACCACAGGGCGCCATCGTCGGTACCTCCAGCCTGCGCCGGCAATGTCAGTTACGCGCCCAACGCCCGGATCTGCAAATTCACGATCTGCGTGGCAATGTGAATTCTCGTTTAGCCAAACTCGACGCCGGTGATTACGATGCCATCATTCTGGCCGCTGCCGGTTTACGCCGATTAGAGAAAGCCGACCGTATTCGTTCGTTATTGCCACCGGAACTCAGTTTGCCCGCCAACGGGCAAGGTGCGGTCGGCATTGAATGCCGTCTCGACGATGCACAAACGCAAGCGTTGTTAGCTCCGCTGGAACATGCCATGACGCGTTATTGTGTAATGGCGGAACGGGCCATGAATCGTAAACTGCAGGGCGGTTGTCAGGTGCCTATCGGAGCGTATGCCGTAATGGAAGATGAGCATATCTGGTTACGCGGCTTGGTCGGTGCACTGGATGGCCAGCAAATTATCCGCGGTGATGTTTCCGGCCCGAAAGCCCAGGCCGAAGCCTTAGGTGAGTTACTGGCAGAACAGCTGTTAGCCCAAGGTGCAGACGCCATTTTACATGCTGTGTATAACGCATGACCCCGCTGATCCTGCGCCCGCAACCCGCAGCCGATGAACTGGCGGCATTGTTGCGCCAGCAGGGTCATACCCCCGTCGTTTGCCCTCTGCTGAGTTATCTGCCCGGTAGCGAACTCGGCGCCCTGACCTCTCGTTTATCACAAGCGGATATCGTCATCGCCATCAGCGTGGCAGCAGTGCAATATGCCAGCGAGCAACTAGTACAACAGCAGACCAGCTGGCCGTCACACTGCATTTATCTTGCCGTCGGTGCCACCACCGCGGCGCAATGGCAACAGCAGGGAGTTCAGGTCATCAGCCCAACCGATGCCCGTAGTGAAGGTTTATTAGCACTACCCGTTCTGCAATCCGCCACAGGGAAAAACATATTAATTTTACGTGGTAACGGCGGCCGTGAATTATTGGCTGATGTTTTACGTGAGCTCGGCGCGCATGTTTCTTACCTTGAATGTTATCGTCGTCACTATCTGCATACAGATGGCGCCCCTTTATTACAGGAATGGCAGGCAGCCGGTGTCGACAGTGTTATCATCAGCAGTAGCAAATTATTCCGGCAATTAATACGACTGTTACCTGAAACAGCAAGTGACTGGTTATCCTCACAACTCTGGTTTGTACCAAGCCAGCGCACCGCGGATGAAATTCACCAGGCAGGCTTCAACAGAGTGACTATTATGTCGGGCGTACAGCATGAAGCTGTGGTGGCTGCATTACAGAATAATCCAGAGGATATAACGCATGAGTGAAGCGCAGGAATCATCACTGCCACCAACCGGGCAGGAGCCAAAACATCGCACTGTGAGACGTCGCAGTTCATCAAAAACGGCCATCGGCCTGTTGTTAGTACTGATAGCCGGAATCGGTGGTTTCAGTTTCTATGTTTATCAGCAACAACAGCAATCGGCACAGGAATTAGCTGCATTACGTAGTGAATTACAACAATTCCACAGCGAACAAACGCCAATTTTGGCCGGACAACAAACGGTCAAAGACGCATTAGCCAGCTTCGGCGAACAACAGTTAAAACTGGACAGCCGCCAGCGTGAATTAGAACAAAAATGGCTGGAAAAAGAGCATCAACGCCCGAATGATTGGATGCTGGCGGAAGCCAGTTATCTGGTACGCATGGCGGGTCGTAAATTATGGCTGGAACAGGATCTCACGACCGCCAGCGCCTTATTGATCGATGCCGACAGCCGTATTCAGGCCATTGCCGACCCCTCTTTGATCCCATTACGTAAAGCGCTGGCCGACGATATCGCCAAGCTGAAATCAGCCCCAGAGATCGATCGTGAAGGTTTATCACTGCGCGTAGGCACGTTACTGGATAATATTGACCAGTTAAAAATCAAAGGATCAGATCCAAAACTGGACAATGATCCGGTGGATGATGAAGTCAGCGACCAACTGAGTGATTGGAAAAGTAATCTCGAAAAGAGCGCCAAACAGTTTGCCGAACACTTTGTGACCATTCGCCGCCGTAATAGTGATGTGGAGGCTTTGTTATCACCGGAACAATCGGCCTATCTGCAGGAAAATCTGCGCCTGCAACTGCAACTGGCGCAACTCAGTTTGCTGCGTCAGGAACAAGCCAATTTCCGTAATCATCTGCAAAAAGCACAAAGCTGGCTGGATGATTATTACGAACCCGATGACAGTGCCACCCAATTCATGCAAAAAGAGCTGACTGCATTGCAGGAAGTTGATATTACCGCACACTATCCGCAAACATTTGCGGTGCAGCCGTTGCTGGAAAAAACGCTCAGTGAACGCTGGCAAACCGCCCCGGCAACACGCTAAGGAGAGACAGGATGATCCGTTTGATAGTCTTATTGGTGATTCTGGCGGCGGCGCTGTTATTTGGCCCGCAGCTGGCTGATCATCAGGGATATATACTGATTTCCGTCGCTGATTACACTATTGAAATGAGTGTGGTTACTGCCACCATCATTGCTGTAGTGTTCTATTTTTTACTGCTGCTGACGGAAAATATCTTAAGCCGCTTGTTTAGTGTGCGTCGAGGTTTACGTGGCTGGTGGAGCAATCGCCGTTATGCCAAAGCACAACGCCAGACCCACAAAGGCATGGCCGCTTTAGTTGAAGGTGAATATCAGCGCGCAGAGCACCTGATGCTGCGTGGTGCTGGCCAAAGTGAGCTGCCGTTACTGAATTACCTCTCGGCCGCTGAAGCGGCTCATGCCCAGGGAGAGTTCCAGAAACGCGATGAATATCTGCAAAAAGCCGAAGAGTCTGACCCGCAAGCACAGCTGGCTATTCAGCTGACACAAAACCGCCTACTGCAAGATCAGGGGGAATGGCAACAAAGCCGCGATTTGCTGGAACAGCTACGCCAACGCTGGCCGCAACATCCGCAGATCCTGCAACGGTTACGCGCAGTTTATCAGGCGCAACATGCTTGGCAGGCAGAACTGGAATTACTGCCTTTATTGCGCAAACAACAGCTGCTTAACGACACTGATTACAGCACGGCACAGGCGCAATGTTATCAGGCACAGTTCAACCATATTTTACAAGAACAGGATGAAACCGCGCTGCTGGCGTTCTGGCAACAGCAACCGCGTACTGTTCGGCATACACAAAGTTTACTGTTGCTGTTGATTGATACGCTGATCCAGCAGCAACAACATCAGGCTGCATTTGAATTGTTAGCACCGTTATTGCGCAAACAAGCGGATGAAGCGTTGTGGCAACGTTGTGCCCGCCTGCAGTTAAATGATTATTCAGCATTATTGAAATCATTGTTACAGCAGCTGAAACAACATCCGCAGTCACCGGCATTACTGTCTGCGTTGGGTCATATTTATTATCAGCAACAACAATATGTCTTAGCGCAAGGTTATCTGGAACGCAGTGTTTCATTACAGCCGACAGCAGCCGATCAACGGGCGTTAGCAGGTATCATGGAACACCAACGTCTGTTTGAAAAAGCCGCAGAATATTACCGCTTAAGTTTGTCCTGACTCCTCCATCCTGCTGCACTGCAGCAGGATAGTTTTCCTGCTCACACTCAATCGCATTATTTTTGTGCACAATAGCACCAAAATGGTTATATTTTCTCGCTATGCTAGCGCTTATAAAATAATAACCATACTTAACTTATTGCTTTATAAGCCCAATTTCATTTTCCAATGACTCTGGCATGTTTTGTGTATCTTCTTAGCGCCCCAAGATGGTGAATAGCTCTATTTTGAGTCAAAAGAAACCCATAATTGCTTTCTGTTGTTATAGCAGCACAAAAATGGGGCGTAAAATTTGAATTTACAGAGGAGATGTTGGTGGAAACCACAAATGCAATCGCAACCCTGACTACAGGTGCCGATACACTGTTTTTACTGCTGGGCGCGGTCATGGTTTTGGCCATGCACGCGGGCTTTGCTTTTCTGGAGCTCGGTACGGTTCGTAGTAAAAACCAGGTTAATGCGCTAGTTAAGATCATTACTGATTTTGGCATCTCCACTATCGCCTATTTTTTCATTGGTTATTATCTGGCTTACGATAAAAGTTTTCTCAGTAGTGCCAGCACCCTGATGACTCAAAACGGGTTAGAATTGACACGCTTTTTCTTCTTGCTGACCTTCGCAGCAGCTATCCCAGCGATTGTCAGTGGCGGTATCGCTGAACGCGCACGCTTCTACCCAATGTTGTGCAGCTCATTCCTGATTGTGGGTTTTGTTTATCCTCTTTTTGAAGGTATTGCCTGGAACAGCCGTTTTGGTGTGCAAGAATGGTTCACCTCGCATTTTGGTGCACCGTTTCATGACTTTGCCGGTTCCGTCGTAGTGCATGCGGTGGGAGGCTGGATTGGTTTAGTGGCGCTGATTTTGTTAGGCACCCGCCGTGGCCGTGTGCGTGGTCATCAGATTTTCAGTTTTGCCCCATCTAATATTCCGATGCTGGCGCTCGGTTCATGGATCCTGATTGTCGGTTGGTTTGGTTTTAACGTGATGTCTGCACAAAAACTGAGTGGTATCAGCGGATTAGTGGCAGTTAACTCCTTGATGGCCATGGTTGGCGGCACATTAGTGGCGATGCTGTTAGGTAAAAACGACCCCGGCTTTATTCATAACGGCCCATTAGCTGGCTTAGTAGCCGTTTGTGCCGGTTCTGATCTGATGCATCCAGTCGGCGCGCTGGTGGTCGGCGGGATCGCTGGTGCTATCTTCATCACCGTATTCACGCTGCTGCAACGTCGCCCAAAAATCGATGACGTGTTAGGGGTCTGGCCACTGCACGGCCTGTGTGGCGCCTGGGGTGGTATTGCGGCCGGTATTTTTGGCAGCACCGCATTAGGTGGTCTGGGTGGCGTTTCCTTTATGTCACAACTGCTGGGCACTGTACTCGGTATTGTGATTGCTGTAGCTGGTGCATTGCTGGTCTATGGCACGATGAAAAAAGTGGTTGGCCTGCGTCTGTCACAGGAAGACGAACACGAAGGTGCTGATCTCGCGATCCACAAAATCAGCGCGGTCATGGACGACTTACAGTCTTAATTTCCTCTCTGTTTTGATAACCGCAAACTGTCTGGTTTGCGGTTATTCTGCTCTTCTCCCGCCTTATATTAATTTGTACTCATGTAAATCTTTTTTCTTTCACAGACTGGCAACAATTCTTCCGTTAACTACTCTTAAATACTGAAACATTATAATTCTAAGAGTACGGGAGTATCAGTATGGCTTGGATGGCTTGGGTCTTTACCCTCGTTGCAACGGGTTTGCTTGCTTTAAATTTGCCTGAAGCCGGCTATGTTTTATTAGTTGCCAGTTTGGCAATACAACTGCTGGTAATAACCCAACGGCGACGTGAGGTTTTTCTGGCACTAGATAAAAACGAACCCGCACTAGTTAATTTACCTCCAGACAACACTCCCCAACTGAATGTGTTAAGCCGCGTAATGACTGCTTGGCAACAGCAAATTCAGGTTGCGTCTGATCTGATACAACACAACATTGAAGGACTGATCCAGCCATTTAATGATATGACCTCACGTATGCGTGAGGAAAATCAGTCCAGCTTGTCCTTATTCGGTACCGATAACAGTGATTCGGTGATGACACGGACTCTGGATGATACTCAGGTCAAACTTGCCTCCGTTATCGAAGCCTTCCATTCCGGTCTTACCCACAAAGCAGAACTGCAACACACCATTGCCGATCTGGCGCAATACATGGATGAAATGAAAAAAATGGCCGGCGCTGTGCAGGTGTTAGCCAGTCAAACCAATCTGCTGGCATTGAATGCGGCCATTGAAGCCGCTCGTGCCGGTGAAGCAGGCCGAGGTTTCGCCGTAGTCGCCGATGAAGTCCGTACTTTATCCGGCAAATCAGGCGAAACAGGTCGTGATATTGGTAAAAAAATCGAAGCGATCACCGCGGCCATTCAAGCCACGATTAATGCCGCTGAACGATTAGTACAACATGATGAGTCGAACCTGCAATTACTCGATCGTTCCGTCAATGAAGTTACCGAACGTCTCGGGGAAGAGATCAATTTATTACATGATGCCGGCCACCGTCTGCATAACCTGTCCTGTGAAACAGAAAACAACATCGAGCAAATTATTATCAAATTACAGTTTCAGGATCGGGTCAATCAGATCCTGCACCACCTGCAAACCGACATTGTGAACATAGCCGGAACGGTAGATGACAACTTAGAACAGTTGGATGAAAACAGCTGGAAACAAGCGTTCCAAAAGCGATTTAGCACCGAAGAAGAGTACAAAGGACGTATTAGCCATACCACAAGCAGCGATATCACGTTTTTTTGAGGTAAGCCATTATGGGTAAAACGGTATTAATTGTTGATGACTCAATGTCTATTCGCCAACTGGTCAAAGCCACCTTACTGACTAAAGGTTACACCGTTGTTGATGCCTGTGACGGTGTGGATGCTTTGCAAAAACTGGGTTCACAGCGAGTTAATCTGGTGATCAGTGACGTCAATATGCCCAATATGGATGGCATTACCTTGCTGAAAGCCATCAAGGCCAAACCAGAACATCGATTTACCCCTGTCATTATGCTCACCACCGAATCACAGGAAGGAAAAAAGCGTGAGGGCCAGGCCGCCGGTGCCAAAGCTTGGATCGTCAAACCTTTCCAGCCGGAACTAATGTTAGCTGCTGTAGAAAAACTACTTATGTAACGCGAGGTTATCATGCCGGTTACTTTGGAAGAGTCCGCTGCCGGACAATGGAGTTTATCGTTAAGCGGCCCGTTAACGATTTACGAAGTTGCTGGGATACAAGCGCTGTTAAAGCCGCTGACAGCGCCGGAATCACTCACGGTCGATTTACAAGAAGTGGATGAAATCGACACAGCAGGCTTGCAACTGCTACTTGCACTACATAAATGGCTGGGTGAACACCTGCATCTGATCCGCCACTCTCAGGCTGTGATTGAGTTAATTGACCTTTTTCAGCTCGCAGCCTTTTTTGGTGACGACATTGTGTTGCCACAGCATTAAGGAGTGACCATGTTTGATCAGGAACAGTGGGAACAATTACTGGTCAGTTTTCTGGAAGAGGCCAAAGAGCTGATCCAGAGTGCAGAGACCGCTTTGCTGGCACTCGATGAACAGGCTGCTGATGAAGATACGATCAATGGCTTGTTTCGTGCCATGCATACCCTGAAAGGGTCTGCGGGTCTTTTTTCTCTCGATGGTTTTGTCCGCTTTGCCCATCAGATGGAAAATCTGATCATGCGGGTGCGAGATGGCGAATTGATTCTCAACGGAGAGATGATCACCGCATTATTGAGTGCACTGGATATCTTGCGTGGCGAAATAACACAACTGGAACAAACCGGCACTCCTTCCGCCCTCGATGAAGCCAACCCGGAATTACTGAGTCTATTACAAACCCTGGGTCACAGCGGCTTGTCTACACCACCAGCGGCCACCACATCACCCGATCCAGTGGAACGCGAACCGGTTGCGGCTGCCAATCTGCTGGCCAGCTGGCATATCTCGCTGCGTTTTGATCGTCAATTACTGCAATACGGTTTTGACCCGGCGTCATTTGTCCGTTATCTGAATAAATTAGGCACCTTGCAACATGTTTATCTCATCCAGAGTGAACTGCCAGACTGGCCCGACTTTCAGGCAGAAAATTGCTATCTCGGGCTGGAGCTCGATCTGCAAACAGAAGCCAGCAAAGCAGAAATTGAGTCCGTCTTTGAATTCATTCAGGAATTAGCCCAGATCCGCATTCTGCCACCCGATAGTCAGGTAGAAGATTATCTGTCTTTGATTGCCGCATTGCCGCAAGATGAAGATCGGCTCGGTGAAATTCTGGTCGCCAGTGGTCTGCTCACCGCCAATGAGCTGACGCGCAGTCTGCAAAAACAGACCGAACAAACCCAGACTACAAAAATCGGCGACATGTTAGTACAAGACGGTGCCGTTCCAGCAATTGCCGTCGATGCTGCCTTACAAAAACAACAACAGATCCGCGAACAAAAACAGCATGAAAGCGCGCTGTTAAAAATATCAGCCAAAAAAATGGACGACTTGATCAATCTGGTCGGCGAACTGGTCATTGCTGCAGCAGGTGGTGAAACGCTGGCTCGCCAGCAAGGGAATCCGCTGTTGCAAGAGTCCATGTCGACTATTAATCAGTATGTCGAACAGATCCGTGAAATCGCCTTACGTCTGCGCATGGTCGAGATCGGCGATACCTTGACGCGTTTTCATCGTTTGATCCGCGATACCAGTAAAGATTTGGGTAAAGAAATTCAGTTACAGATCAACGGTGCTGAGACCGAACTGGATAAAACTGTGGTGGATAAAATTGCCGACCCACTCACCCATCTGGTCCGCAATGCGCTGGATCATGGTATCGAAACGGCGGAAGAACGGTTGGCCGCCGGTAAACCCGCCAAAGGGGTGCTACGTCTGAATGCCTACCATGAATCCGGTAATGTGGTGATCGAGGTACAAGATGATGGCCGGGGTTTAAACCCGGAACGCATTCGTCAGAAAGCGCTCGAAAAAGGGCTGTTAAATACCAACGAACAACTGGATGAACAAGCACTTTATCAGTTGATTTTTGCCCCCGGATTTTCTACTGCTGACAGCATCAGCAATCTGTCTGGCCGTGGTGTTGGTATGGACGTTGTAAAACGCAGTATTGATGGGTTGCGCGGCTCCATAGAGCTTGATTCCGTTCCCGGTAAAGGCTGTTGCGTCCGTATCCGCTTACCACTCACACTGGCCATCATTGATGGTTTTCTGGTGAGCGTCGGTGATACCCCATTAGTGATACCGCTGGATATGGTGACCGAATGCCTGGAGGCGGAAACCGGGTATGAATACGCCACGTATAACTATCGTGAACTCAGAGGCAAACCGTTACCACTCATTCATTTACGACAACATTTTTCTATCCACAGTTCAAAAGCGAAACGTCAGAACATCGTTGTAGTCAGCCATGGCAAACAACAATTGGGGCTTGTGGTCGATCACCTGCTCGGCGAACAGCAGATTGTGATCAAACCGTTGGGTTCCCTTTTTACGCAACTTAAAGATATCAGTGGTTCAAGTATTTTAGGCTCAGGTCAGGTGGCGCTGATCCTCGATATTCCAGGGATGCTACAACGGATGCGAGATATAGTTCGCACACCCGTTTACGCGCATCTTAGTTAATAAATTACAGTTTTACGGGAGAAAAACATGAGTTTATTCAGTGGGATGAAACTAAGAACACGCTTAATACTTGCATTCCTCATGATGTCTTTAGTGACGGCGACAGTCGGCAGTATTGGCTATCTGAACATGCGCGATATCAATGGCATGGCCACTGAGATGTATCAAAAAGACCTATTAGGTCTGGAGGCTGCCGCCAAAGCTCGCATGAACTTTATGGCCGTTGGGCGTTATTTACGTGCCGCGATGCTGGCTGATACCGAAGAGCTGAAACAAAAGCATCTGCAAAGTTTTCGTAACAGTATCGCCAACGTAGAAGCGGCCATGAATGATGCGCGAACCAAATTTACTTCCGCCGAAGGTCAAGAATTCATCGCGGAGTATGATCGCCTCTGGGTAAATTACAAAGCGGAAACCAGCAAAGCGGAAGCCATGATTCGATCAGAGCCGCTACTACAAACCAACGCCTCCAATAAATATCTTGAAGGCGATATGGCCCCTATAATTCAAACCACAATGGAGCAAATCAGCAAAATTGTGACCCAAAAATCACAACGTTCTGCCGAACAAGCTGCCAATGCGCAGGCTATTTATGAAAAAAGTTCCATGTTTATGTTTGCATCCATCGCGGTGGGAATTCTGTTTGGTCTGAGTATGGGCTTTTTCATCGCCTTCCGTATCGTCAAGCAATTAGGCGGTGAACCGGATTATGCCGCTGATATTACCCGCCAGATTGCGGCCGGTAATTTAACGGTGGAAGTAGAGACCAACGAAAACAATAAGCAATCGCTGCTCTATGCCATGAAAGAGATGGTGGCGAAGTTAAATCATATCATCAGCGAAGTCCGCTCCTCTTCTGATGCGTTATCCAGTGCCTCGGAAGAAGTTAGTGCCACCTCGCAATCATTAAGCCAGGCGGCCAGCGAACAATCCGCCAGTGTGGAAGAAACTTCCGCCTCGATGGAGCAGATTTCTGCGTCCATTGCCCAGAATACGGAAAGCTCTAAAGTCACTGATTCCATCTCATCGAAAGCCGCCAATGATGTGGAACGCGGTGGTCAGTCAGTGAAAGAAACCGTCAGTGCCATGAAACAGATCGCCGGTAAAATCAGCATCATTGATGATATTGCCTACCAAACCAATCTGCTGGCACTGAATGCGGCGATTGAAGCAGCCCGTGCCGGTGAACACGGTAAGGGCTTCGCAGTAGTTGCCGCAGAAGTACGTAAACTGGCGGAACGCAGCCAAATTGCGGCACAAGAAATTGGCCAGGTCGCCAGCAGCAGTGTGTCTCTGGCCGAACAAGCCGGTAATTTATTTGAACAATTGGTGCCGGATATCAAACGCACCTCCGATTTAGTGCAGGAAATCACTGCCGCCTCTCAAGAACAAACCAGCGGTGTCGCACAAATCAACATTGCCATGAGTCAGCTCAGTCAGATCACCCAGCAAAATGCGTCGGCCTCTGAAGAGTTGGCTGCAACAGCTGAAGAGATGACCGCACAAGCCGGACAATTGATCGATCTCATCAATTACTTCAAGGTCAATGGTGATGCCTCGCTTAAACCCACCAGCAAGAAGGTAACGAGACAAATAAAAGCGCAAGCTGGAAAAGTAAGATCAGCGCACCTGCAACCTGACAGTGGTGATGAACAGTTTGTGCAGTTCTAGGAGTAAACGCGATGGAGGCATTACAAAACAATACAACGCGGGAAGTAACGCCATATCAGCCAACGGTTGATTGGGGTGCAGGGCAAAACCTCTCTTTCCGTTGCATGCAAACGGCGCTGGCCCTGCCGATCGATCGGGTCAGAGAGATCATCGAATATGGGCAAGTCACGACTGTGCCTATGATGCCCGGTTACGTGCGTGGAGTGCTGAATTTACGTGGCAATGTGGTGCCAGTGATTGATTTAGCGTTTCGCTTTGGTGGTAAACCGACCGAAGTAGGCCGACGGACTTGTATTATTATCCTCGAACTGCCAATCGGTAAAACCAGCCAACTCGCCGGATTGATCGTCGATGCCGTGGATGAAGTGCTGGATATCGAACAAAGCCAGATTGAACCCCCCCCTGAGTTTGGTACCGGGATCAATACGCAATTTATTCTGGGTATGGCACGGCAAGAAAATGGCTTTTTAATCATTTTGAATGCCGAGGCCTTGTTCAGTGAAGACGAATTGCAGCGCATGCACGAACCACTGGGAGTTGAGAATGTGCTCAAGGACTAGGTATGGAACAGAAGTTACCCAGTTTAAACGATCACGATTTTAATATTATCCGCCATCTGATGGCGGATATTTCCGGCATACAAATGGCGGTCCATAAGCGAGCTTTGGTTTCCGGGCGCTTAATGAAACGCTTGCGCATACTGCAATTAGACTCATTTTCCGACTATGTCGCCCTACTAAACAATCCGCAGCAACAGGAAGAACGCCGGATTGCGGTCGATCTGCTCACCACCAACGAAACCTTCTTTTTCCGTGAAAAACCGCACTTCGATTTGTTGCTAAAATTACTAAAACAACACCCTCGCCGTCCGTTACGCTTGTGGAGTGCAGCCTGTTCCAGTGGCGAGGAGGTTTATTCCTTAGCTATGATCTTGAATGAAGGGTTAGAAAAAGGCACTCATTGGGAAATCATGGGTTCCGACCTTTGCCGTCAGGCGTTGGATAAAGCCAAACAGGCCGTTTATCCCTTACAACGCACGGAAAACTTACCGACAGAATGGCTGAACCGTTATTGCCTGAAGGGTGTGGGTGATATGGACGGTCTGTTTCGTATCGGCTCAGAATTACGGCAACACACTCGTTTTGAATGCCTGAATCTCAATGTGCCTTTGCCACCAACATTAGGCAGTTTCGATATTATATTTCTGCGTAACATGCTGATTTATTTCGATCCAGCAACGAAACAACAAATTCTGGAACGCATCCTCGCGCAATTAAAACCCGGTGGGTTGTTATTTGTCGGCCATTCGGAAGGGCTGCACGGCATTAATTTACCCGTTACCGCCTATGCACCGGCGGTGTATAGGAAAACAGTATGAATAAACCGCCACTTTATCTAAATCCAGGAGGCTATTTTTTTGGTCAACTGGATGGCGACCTGATCACCTTGCTCGGCTCATGCGTGTCATTATGTGCCTGGCACCCGGAAAAACGCCTATTAATGGCCAGTCATGTCGTGTTACCCGAACGTCCGAGCGACATGTTACTCAAAGATACCCGGTATGGCGATGTCGTGTTGCAGTGTGTTCTGGCGGATATTTATCGCCATAAAACGCTGATCAGTGAATACAAACTGGCCTTATTTGGCGGCAGCACCACCATCTATGCTCAGGATGATTATAAAAACTCGGTGGGAGCCCGTAATGTTGGCTATATGCGTCATGTGGTGGAACAAGTCATGAAATGCAGTGTCAGCAAAGAAGATATTGGCGGCACGCAACACCGACGCTTACATATCGACGGCATAAACGGTCGGTTTCGTGTTTCGTTACTGGAAAAAGCCAGTTTACCGCAAGATAAAGAGATAGAATGAATAAATCAATTCAGATCCTGGTGGTCGATGATTCCGCTTTAGTCCGCCAATTCATGACGGAGGTCATCGCCAGCCAACCCGATATGACCTTACTGGCCACCGCGCCGGATCCCATTGCTGCCATGGCCAAAATGCAAAAACAGTGGCCGGATGTCATCTTGTTAGATGTCGAAATGCCGAAAATGGATGGCATTACCTTTTTAAAACAAATTATGGCGCAGCACCCGACTCCCGTGGTCATTTGCTCCTCCCTCACAGAAAAAGGTACGGCATTAACACTGGAAGCCTTTAGTGCCGGTGCGGTGGCTGTTTTTACCAAAGCCACACTCGGCGTGCGTCAGCATCTACAATCAATCGCCAATGATTTGATCCGCGCTATCCGCGAAGCCAGTCAGGCCAAAACCACCACAGTTCGGCCACCAATAAAAACTGCACCGGTCACGATGGTGACTCCGATCCAAACGACCCACAACCTGACCAGAACCACCGATCGCGTGGTAGCTATCGGCACCTCCACCGGCGGCACCATTGCTTTAGAGAATATCCTGACGCAACTCCCGCAGGATGTACCGGGCATCGTCATCGTGCAGCATATGCCGGAAAAATTTACCGCCGCCTTTGCCGAGCGCCTGAATGGGTTATGTGCCATCGAAGTGCGCGAAGCTAAAAACGGTGATCGGGTACTACAAGGTTGTGCACTCATCGCCCCCGGTGGCTATCACACGCAAGTTGTGCGCAATGGCGCTTTTTACTGCACCGAGGTATTTGATGCCCCGCCGGTGAATCGCCACAAACCCTCAGTGGACGTGTTATTTCGTTCGGTCGCGAAAGCCGTAGGCCGCAACGCACTGGGCATGATCCTGACCGGTATGGGCGATGATGGCGCACGCGGCTTGCTCAGCATGCGTCAGGCCGGGGCAAATACCATTGCGCAGGACGAAGCCTCCAGCGTGGTGTTTGGTATGCCGAAAGAGGCCATCAAACTGGGTGCCGCCGAACAGATCTTTAGCCTGAATCAAATGCCCGCGATGATCGCTCAATTTGGCCGCAGATAATTATCTTCAGATTGTTTTTGGTGCAATGCTCTGTGATCGGGTGCCTAAATACATCAATCGAAAAGAGATACTCAAAATTAACACTTAAAAATCAATAAAATAAAAACAGGCATCCATTTTGCATTTTTAATACTGCTTCAAGATTATGGCAATGATGCCCACGACTACTCCGGTAGCCGTGGGCTTTTTTTTTGTGTGTAACGGAGTACTAAAATGAAAAAAAGTTTAATTGCCCTCGGCGTGGTATTGGCATGGCAAGGGACAGCTCAAGCACAGAGTTTACCGGATGGTATCGCTTCAGCAGTAAAATGGGGGAGCACCGCGGTACAACTGCGTTATCGCTATGAATATGTCGATCAGGATAAAACCGCAAACCCGGCCAATGCCTCAACCCTTAAGTCGCGCCTGACCTGGAACAGTGGTGTCGTGAATGGTTATAAAGGGCTGTTGGAAGTCGATAATGTCAGCGTCATTGGCGCCGAGCGCTATAACAGCACTGTGAATGGATTAACGTCCTATCCTACCGTGGCAGATCCAGAGGCCACTGTCGTTAATCAAGCGGCGTTAAGTTATAGCGCAGATACGTGGAATACCATGCTGGGCCGTCAACGGATTGTGCATGGTAATGAACGTTTTGTGGGCAGTGTCGCTTGGCGTCAACTAGAGCAAACCTTTGATGCTGCTCATCTGGTCTTCACACCCAATAGCGCCCTGACTCTGGATTATGCCTATAGCTGGCGCATCAACACGGTATTTGGCCCAGATAGCCCAAATGGTCAGCTGGACGGCGATTTCCATCTGTTCCGCACCGACTATAAAGTAACTGGGAATCAAACCGTCTCCGCGTTTGCCTATCTGCTTGATTACAACGATCCCGTCAGTAATAGCAGCAACACCTATGGCGTAGAATACAACGGAACATTACTGCCGTTCCTCAAACCACATCTGGCCTATGCCACCCAAACCGATGCGGGTGATAATCCAACGGATTATTCGGCTCGTTATTATCTGGCTGAACTCGCGGCCTCCTGGCATGGTTTCACACTGACGCCTGGTTACGAAGTTTTAGGTTCTGATGCGGGGAAAAAAGGCTTTGCCACCCCATTAGCAACGCTGCATAAATTTCAGGGTTTTGCCGATAAATTCCTGACCACCCCCGCCAATGGTATTCGTGATACCTATATCGATCTGGCAACGAAACGCTTCCGGACTACCACCAGCCTGACCTGGCACTCGTTTAAATCAGATGAAAATGGGCAGGATTACGGTAACGAGGTGGATTTTGCAGTGGCTTATCCAGTTACCAACTATCTGACTGGCATGATGAAATATGCGCATTTCAATGCGGATCAAGTAGCGACTGATACCGATAAAGCCTGGATCATGGCGACCATGAAGTTTTAATTTTGCAGTAAACAGAAACAACAAAGCCAGAAGATCGCTCTTCTGGCTTTTCTTTTTTTAACCGTAAATCAGAAGTGTTTACGTGTGATCTCAATGACGCGTAATTGCGCCACCGCTTTTGCCAGCTCGGTGATCGCGGTCGCATAGTCCACATCGCCCGGGTGACCGTGGATTTTCTCCTCGGCAGCCCGTTTCGCAGCCTGCGCTTTCGCTTCATCCAAATCAGCAGCACGGATCACCGTGTCAGCCAACACAGTCGCAGCTTCCGGTTGTACTTCCAGCATACCGCCGGAGATGTACATAACTTCTTCGGCGCCATGTAATTTAACCAGACGCACCAGACCCGGCTTGATGGAAGTCAGTAACGGCGCATGGCCGTGACGGATCCCCAACTCGCCTTCCGCACCAGAAACCTGAACGGATTCGACACGACCGGAAAACAGCATGCCTTCGGCACTGACCACGTCCAGGTGGAAGGTAATCTCAGCCATAGAGCCTCCTGCCTGAATTACAGTTTCTTAGCTTTCTCGACCACTTCGTCGATGGAGCCAACCATGTAGAACGCCTGTTCTGGCAGATCGTCGTATTCGCCGTCCAGAATGCCTTTAAAGCCACGGATTGTCTCTTTCAGAGTCACGTATTTACCTGGTGAACCGGTAAATACTTCCGCTACGTTAAATGGCTGCGACAGGAAACGTTCGATCTTACGTGCACGCGCTACCACCAGCTTGTCATCTTCTGACAATTCATCCATACCCAGGATGGCGATGATGTCTTTCAGTTCTTTATAACGCTGCAGAACTGTCTGTACGCCACGTGCGGTTTCGTAGTGTTCTTGACCAACCACCAGCGGATCCAGCTGACGAGAGGTAGAGTCCAGTGGGTCAACCGCCGGGTAAATACCCAGTGCTGCGATCTGACGGCTCAATGTAACTGTTGAGTCCAAATGCGCAAACGTGGTCGCTGGTGACGGGTCGGTCAAGTCGTCCGCAGGTACGTATACCGCTTGGATAGAGGTGATAGAGCCAGTCTTGGTTGAGGTGATACGTTCTTGCAGAACACCCATCTCTTCCGCCAGTGTTGGCTGATAACCTACCGCAGATGGCATACGACCCAGGAGTGCGGATACTTCAGTACCGGCCAGAGTGTAACGATAGATGTTGTCGATGAACAACAGAACGTCACGGCCTTCATCACGGAATTTTTCCGCCATGGTCAAACCAGTCAACGCAACACGCAGGCGGTTTCCTGGTGGCTCGTTCATCTGGCCATACACCATCGCTACTTTATCCAGAACGTTAGACTCCTTCATTTCATAATAGAAGTCATTACCCTCACGGGTACGTTCACCCACACCGGCAAATACAGACAGACCGGAGTGCGCTTTCGCGATGTTGTTGATCAATTCCATCATGTTTACGGTTTTGCCTACACCGGCACCACCGAACAGACCGACTTTACCGCCTTTGGCAAACGGGCAAATCAGGTCGATAACCTTGATGCCGGTTTCCAGCAGTTCAGTCGTACTGGATTGATCTTCGTAGCTTGGTGCTTCACGGTGAATAACCCAGTTGTCATCTGCACCGATTGGGCCTTGTTCGTCTACTGGTTCACCCAGAACGTTCATGATACGACCCAGCGTCTTCATACCAACCGGTACTTTGATCGCTTCACCAGTGTTGACCACTTCGGCACCACGACGCAGACCATCAGAGGTCCCCATCGCGATACAACGAACAACACCACCACCGATTTGTTGTTGCACTTCCATAACCAGCCCTTTGGACTGGCCTTCGCTCACAATCTTCAGCGCGTCATAAACCTTTGGAACCGCATCTTGCGGAAACTGTACGTCTACAACCGCACCGATGACTTGAACAATGATACCGTTACTCATGTCAAATCCTCTAAAGCTTGGAAACCTTTGCCTTAAACTGCCGATGCACCGCTAACGATCTCGGTGAGTTCCTGGGTAATCGACGCCTGACGCGCCTTGTTATACACCAGTTGTAAATCACCAATCAGATCGCCGGCGTTATCGGTAGCCGCTTTCATTGCCACCATACGGGCTGCCTGCTCACTGGCTAAATTCTCCACCACACCCTGATAAACCTGTGATTCGACATAACGGATCAACAGTTCATTCAACAGATGTTTGGGATCCGGTTCATACAGATAATCCCAGTGGCGTTTTGCCAGCGCCTGGTCATCAGCCTTCGGCAAAGGCAGCATCTGATCGACTGTAGGTGTCTGCACCATGGTGTTTACAAACTTGTTGTAAACCAGATACAAACGATCGATCTCGCCGTTGTCGTAAGCTTGCAGCATCACTTTTACAGAACCGATCAGATCGCCGATGCTTGGTGCATCACCCATCCCGGAAACCTGTGCCAGTGCTTTGCTACCAAAGCGTTCGAAGAAGTTGGCCGCTTTTGAACCAATCAGCGCAGTAGAAACTTCTACGCCCTGCTCCTTCCATTCTTTCATCGATACCAGCGCTGATTTGAACAGGTTAATGTTCAGACCACCACACAGACCACGATCAGTCGATACGATGATGTAACCGACCCGCTTCACTTCACGTTCAATCAGGTAGGAGTGTTTATACTCCAGGTTACCCAACGCGATATGACCGATCACCTTGCGCATGGTCACGGCATAGGGACGGCTATAGGCCATGCGTTCCTGCGCTTTGCGCATTTTGCTGGCAGCCACCATCTCCATGGCACCGGTGATCTTTTGCGTGTTCTTCACACTGGCGATTTTATTGCGTATCTCTTTTGCGCCGGCCATTGCTGACTCTCCACATCAGAGGCTGCCTTACGGCAGCCGCGTTATTACCAGGTCTGAGTCGCTTTGAAGCTGTCAATCAATGCAGACAGACGCGCAACGATATCATCGTTGTAATCTGCTTTTGCATTCACTTCAGCCATCAAATCAGCATGCTCATTGTTGGCATAAGAGAGCAGCGCTGCTTCAAAGTCGCCGATCTTGTTCAGTTCGACATCTTCCAGATAGCCACGCTCAGCAGCGAACAGCACCAGCGCTTGCTGGGCCACACTCATTGGTGCGTACTGTTTCTGCTTCATCAGCTCAGTCACTTTCTGACCATGGTTCAGCTGTTTGCGGGTTGCATCGTCCAGATCAGAAGAGAACTGTGCGAATGCCGCCAGTTCACGATACTGTGCCAGTGCGGTACGGATACCACCGGACAGTTTCTTGATGATCTTGGTCTGAGCAGCACCACCCACACGGGATACCGAAATACCCGGGTCAACCGCAGGACGAATACCGGCGTTGAACAACTGAGTGGTCAGGAAGATCTGACCGTCAGTAATCGAAATTACGTTGGTCGGAACGAATGCAGATACGTCACCAGCCTGAGTTTCAATGATTGGCAGTGCCGTCAGAGAACCGGTTTGGCCTTTTACCGCACCTTTAGTGAACGCTTCCACATAATCTGTGTTGACGCGAGAAGCACGTTCCAGCAGACGAGAGTGTAAATAGAACACGTCGCCTGGGTAAGCTTCACGTCCTGGTGGACGGCGCAGCAGCAGAGAGATTTGACGGTAAGCCACAGCGTGCTTAGACAAATCGTCATAAATGATCAGTGCATCTTCACCACGGTCACGGAAATACTCACCCATGGTACAACCGGAGTAAGGCGCCAGGTATTGCAGAGATGCGGATTCAGAAGCAGATGCTACCACCACGATGGTGTTAGCCAGTGCACCGTGCTCTTCCAGTTTGCGTACCACGTTGGCGATGGTTGACGCTTTCTGGCCGATAGCCACGTACACACATTTGATGCCGGAATCTTTCTGGTTGATGATCGCGTCGATCGCCAGTGCCGTTTTACCGGTCTGACGGTCACCGATGATCAGCTCACGCTGGCCACGGCCGATTGGGATCATCGCATCAACTGCTTTATAACCAGTTTGTACTGGCTGAGAAACAGATTGACGCTCGATTACGCCTGGGGCAATCACTTCTACTGGAGCAAAGCCATCGTTTTCGATAGGGCCTTTACCATCAATAGGCTGACCCAGTGTGTTAACCACACGGCCCAGCAGACCACGACCAACTGGTACTTCCAAAATACGACCGGTACCCGTTACTTTCTGGCCTTCAGCCAGATCAGTGTAAGGGCCCATGACGATAGCACCAACAGAGTCACGCTCCAGGTTCAGAGCCAGACCATAGCAGTTGCCAGGTAGTTCGATCATTTCACCTTGCATAACATCAGCAAGGCCATGAATACGAATAATACCGTCGCTGACCGATACGATAGTCCCTTCATTGCGGGCCTCGGTCACGACGTTAAATTGCGCGATACGCTTTTTAATCAGCTCGGCAATTTCAGTGGAGTTGAGTTGCATGCTTTAATCCCCAATCAAGATTGCAATGCTTCCGCCAAGCGGTTGAGTTTACTGCGAACGCTGGCATCGATGATGTCATCACCGATCTTGATCACCAGACCAGCCATCAGAGATGGATCCAGCTGACAATTCAGACGTACTGTGCGCTGATAACGTGTTTCCAGAGATTTCTGGATTTTCGCTTTTTCCGCTTCAGATAACGCTGCCGCAGAGGTGATCTGCGCTTCCAGTTCTTTGTCCAGTTCTGCTTTCAGTGCTGAAAACTCAGCAACGACCGCAGGCAGTACACTCAAACGTCCGTTTTCAGCCATCACCCGGATCAGGTTCTGGCCTTGCTCGTTGAGCTGTTCACCACAAATTTGGTTAAACAACTGCGCCAGTTGTTCTGGCGCCATCGAACTGTGGATCACCTGTTGTACGGTATCGTCTTTCGACACTTCGGCCGCAAAGAGCAACATCGATAACCAGCTATCCACCGCTTTCTGTTCAACGGCAAAATCGAACGCGGCTTTGGCGTAGGGGCGCGCAATGGTTGTCACTTCAGACATAGCCCCGGCTCCCCTTAGAGTTCAGCAACCAGCTTGTCAACAATGGCGCTGTTCGCGGCACTGTCCAGCTGACGCTCCAGAATTTTTTCCGCACCAGCGACTGCCAAAGCAGCAACATGTTTACGGAGCTCTTCTTTCGCACGGTTGCGTTCAGCCTCAATTTCCGCTTTGGCTTGGTTCAGGATCTTTTCCCGTTCCGCCATCGCGTCTTGATTGGCTTCATCAATAACTTGAGCACGGCGTTTATTGGCCTGCTCGATAATCTCAGCAGCTTGCTGTTTTGCTTCCTTGATCTGTTCCATAGCTTTGTTTTGCGCCAGGTCCAGGTCTTTTTTCGCACGGTCTGCTGAAGCCATACCGTCAGCAATTTCTTTCTGACGTTTTTCGATGGCAGCCATCAGAGGCGGCCACACAAACTTCATACAGAACCAAACAAAAAGGATGAAAGCAATCGTCTGGCCGAGGATGGTTGCATTGATATTCACTGCCCATCTCCCTTAAAAAATGAATGCCCGGTACCGTATTACTTCGCGACAGCGAACATAACGTACATACCCAGACCTACCGCGATCATTGGGATCGCGTCCACCAGACCCATAACGATGAAGAACTGGGTACGCAGCAGAGGCAACAGGTCAGGCTGACGTGCAGCGCCTTCCAGGAATTTACCGCCCAGAACACCGATACCGATTGCCGCGCCGATAGCAGCCAGACCCATCATCAGACCCGCAGCGATGAATAACATCTCCATGATTTTTCTCCGTCAAAATATGAACAAAACGTTGATCAAAAAATTAATGTTCTTCACAAGCCATTGACAAATATACAATTGTCAACACCATGAAAATAAACGCCTGCAGCGTAATTACCAGAATGTGGAAGATAGCCCACGGCACATTCAGTAACCACTGAGACCACCACGGCAGCATCCCGGCGATCAGGATGAAAATCATCTCGCCTGCATACATGTTACCGAATAGTCGCAAACCTAATGAGATAGGCTTGGAAATCAGAGTTACGGTTTCCAACAGCAAGTTAATTGGCACAAAAGCCCAATGATTAAACGGTGTCAGTGTCAGTTCTTTTACGAAACCGGACACGCCCTTCATCTTGATGCTGTAAAACAGGATCAGGAAAAAGACACCCAAAGCCATCGACAAGGTGATATTAACGTCAGCGGATGGAACAACACGCAGTTTCTGAGAATGATCTCCTGCAACCAGCTGTGCTAACTGTGGCAGGTAGTCGATTGGTAATAAGTCCATCAGGTTCATCAGGAAAATCCAGACAAACACTGTGAGCGCCAGCGGCGCGATCAACTTATTTTTGCCATGGAAAATACCCTTAACGGTATCGTCCACAAACCCAACTACCAACTCAACAAAGCACTGCAGTTTACCTGGCACACCGCTGGTCGCTTTAACAGCCACTTTACGGAATAACCAAATAAACAGCGTTCCCAAGACCACGGAAAAAACCATGGAGTCGATATTAACCACCCAAAAGCCCGATTCAGCGCCCATTTGCCAGTGATGCAAATGGTGTTGAATGTACTCCTGAGGCGTTAGCAGTTCTCCTGTGGAAGCCATGCTAGTTCCTAGTAACGATTGTTGAGGGTTAACGATATTATCCACTGACTAACGAGCAACAGACCGAATGTAATCAATACCACGGCATGATTCACATGCAGCCATTTGAAAACCACCACAAAAAAAACCAGCGTGGAAATCAATTTTGACCCGGCAGCCAGATAGACATCCCACAAGACCAACCCAACATCCAGCTCACGATCAGGTCGTGAAGTGCTGATAACGCTGAACAGGAGTTGTGGTACCCAGTAAGTTCCGCCTCCGCATAAGACAGAACCCGCAGTAACCGCATCTTTCACCAATAAAGTAATTAATGCCGCTACCACTATCAGTGCAAGCTGAACCCAAAGCACAGACCACGCCATAGTTTTAACACTCATCGCAGGTCTTGGCAGCATTCAGCTTTCTCCGATTTTGTAACGCCCTATTCAGGCGCGTTTTATTAACATAAAACCAACAAAAAAGCATCCTTTCATTAAAATACGCACCAACGGCTTTTTAACATATAAGTTAAATGTAACTCTTTGGTGCAAAAGGATTTTTTTTGCCAATTTAGACAAAACAGTAGCCCAACAAAAATTAAAAAACCAGTCGTTTTTGTGAACTAACTCAAATTAAAGAAGTGGCGAATTTTTTCAAATTCTGCACAACTTTGATAACTCAATACAATCTTGCCATTGTCTTCACCAGCCCTGACAAATTGTACGGAAACACCCAATTTTTCAGACAAGGCTTCCGACCAGGCAACACCTTGCTGATCCACCTGTGGTTCGGCTTTAGCAGCAGGTGGGTTGAGCAGTTTCTGCACCAACCGCTCGGTATCTCGCACAGTTAAACCTTTCTGCGCTACCGTTCGTGCGGTATCGCTTTGCAATTCACCATCCAGACTGAGTAACGCCCGCGCATGACCCATATCCAGATCGCCGTGTTCGACCAACTGTTTGACATCGTCATTCAACTGATTCAAACGCAATAAATTACTCACCGCAGAACGGGATTTACCGACCGCTTCGGCCACTTGCTGGTGGGACAGTTCAAATTCGGTCATCAGCCGCTGTAACGCCACCGCTTCTTCAATGGCATTCAGATCTTCACGCTGAATATTCTCAATCAGTGCTATCGCCACGGCAGCGTTGTCTTCAACGTTTTTGATCAGGCAAGGCACAGTTTCCAGTCGTACTAACTGGCTGGCACGCCAGCGACGTTCACCGGCGATAATTTCATATTGCTGATCAGCGATGCGGCGCACCACAATCGGCTGGATCACCCCTTGCGCGCGGATCGAATTGGCCAGATCTTCCAGCGCATCCTGCGACATATCGCGTCGTGGCTGATATTTTCCCGGCCGTAACCAGGTCACCGGCAGGGTTTGTAATTCGCCGGTTTGATTATCAACCCGGTTTTGCGCAGCATCCGCTTGTATATCACTGATAATTTGCTTCTGCCGGGCAACCTGACTGGTGCCCAGCAAGGCTTCCAAACCTTTGCCTAAACCGCGTTTTTTCAATGTCATAACCAATCACTCACGCTGAGGCTTCGGCCTTGTGTTGTTGTTCTTCCCGTCGCAATAATTCGCCGGCCAGCCCCAGATACGCTTTGGAACCCAGCGAACTCTTATCGTAATACATCACCGGGGTGCCATGGCTGGGTGCTTCGGCTAACCGGACATTCCGTGGGATAATCGTCCGGTAGACTTTTTCACCAAAATATTGCTTCAGCTGTTCAGAGACTTCGTTGGAGAGACGATTGCGGTGATCGAACATCGTTCGTAATACACCTTCAATTTTCAGTTGCGGATTCACCACCGCCGCCAGTTTACTGATGGTATCCACTAACGCAGTCAGCCCTTCCAAGGCAAAATATTCACACTGCATCGGCACCAGCACGGAATCAGCAGCCGACATCGCATTCACAGTCAGCAGGTTCAGCGCGGGTGGGCAATCGATAAAAATGTAATCGTATTCATCACGGATCGGCGCCAGCGCATTACGCAGCCGGATCTCACGGGCGAAGACTTCCATCAAGCGGATCTCCGCCGCAGTGGCATCACCGTTGGCCGCAATCAGATCATAACCGCCAGTGGTATCGGTAATGATCACATCACGCACTGGCTGTTCTTCCACCAGTAGTTCGTAAATAGTGCGTTCCGCTTCGTATTTATTCACTCCGCTGGCCATGGTGGCGTTGCCCTGCGGATCGAGATCAACCAGCAAAACCTTACGGCGTGTCGCCGCCATTGACGCAGCCAAATTGACACTGGTGGTGGTTTTACCAACCCCACCTTTCTGGTTTGCTATGGCAATGACTTTTCCCACTGTAGCGGATCCTAAAGTTGTTTTTTCACAATGATCAGATGGCGTTCGGCGTCCAGCTGCGGCACGTCAAGACGATGCGAAGTCACCAGTGTAAACCCTGCCGGTAAAGTCGCCAGTTCATCTTGCGGATACAAGCCTTTCAGCGCCAGAAAAACACCCTGTGGTGCCGGCAGATGATGGCACCAGTTCAGCATATCGGTCAGCGACGCAAACGCCCGGCTCAATACACCGTCAAAACCTTGTTCGTCATGGAAATCTTCCACCCGAGCCTGCACGGCGACGACATTTTTTAAACCTAATTCCATGATCACCTGACGGATAAAACGAATGCGTTTACCCAGGCTATCCAGTAACACGAATTGTTTATCCGGCTGCACAATGGCCAGCGGCAGACCCGGCAAGCCGGGGCCGGTGCCGACATCGATAAAACGAGAACCGTGCAGATGTGGTGCCACCACTATGCTATCGAGAATATGGCGTACCAGCATGGCTTCCGGTTCCCGCACCGAAGTCAGATTGTATGCCTTGTTCCACTTGTGCAGCAACCCGACCAGCGCCAGCAGTTGCTGTTTCTGCTGATCGGACAGCGATATATCGGCTTGTTGCAGCAGTGATTCCAGCTGCGGAAGTAATGTTTGCATATAATCAGGCCGTTTTACGCAGCAAGCCACGTTTTTTCAGATGAACTAACAAAATAGAGATCGCCGCCGGTGTCACCCCCGAAATACGGGATGCCTGACCCACGGTTTGCGGTTTGGTATCGTTGAGTTTGATGATCACCTCTTTGGATAACCCCGGTACTTCGTTGTAATCCAGTGTCAGCGGTAACAAGGTCTCTTCATGACGCAGTTGTTTGTCGATCTCATCTTGCTGACGATCGATATAACCGGCGTATTTTACCTGAATTTCAATCTGTTCCGACGCTTGCGGATGATCAATGCCCGGCCCAATGCCGTCGATCGCCATCAGATCCTGATAATTCACTTCCGGACGACGCAGCAGATCCTCCAGACTGGCCGAACGGCTCAGTGGCATCTTCAGGATCTGGTTCAGCGCTTCGGTGGCCGGATGCTGTGGTTGGATCCAGCACTCCTGCAGGCGCTGTTGCTCCTGTGCCATCATTTCCAGCTTGTGGTTGAAGAAGGACCAGCGTTCATCGTCCACCAGCCCCAAATCGCGTCCTATGGCGGTTAAACGCAAGTCAGCGTTATCTTCCCGCAACAGCAAACGGTATTCCGCCCGGCTGGTAAACATTCGGTACGGTTCTTTGGTGCCCAGCGTGGACAGATCGTCCATCAGCACGCCGATATAGGCCTGATCCCGACGCGGTGACCACGGATCTTTATCCTGTGCGCGCAGGGCGGCGTTGATCCCGGCCAGCATACCTTGTGCGGCAGCTTCTTCGTAACCGGTCGTGCCGTTGATCTGGCCGGCAAAAAACAGGTTTTGCAGGCATTTGTTTTCCATGTTCGGTTTCAGATCGCGAGGATCGAAGAAATCATATTCGATCGCATAACCCGGGCGGGCAATATGGGCATTTTCAAAACCCTTCATCGAACGCACGATCTTTACCTGCACATCAAACGGCAAGCTGGTAGAGATACCATTTGGATACAGTTCATGCGTGGTCAGTCCTTCCGGCTCGATAAAGATCTGATGTGATTCTTTATCGGCAAAACGCATGATCTTGTCTTCGATCGACGGGCAATAACGTGGACCGATCCCTTCGATCACACCAGCGTACATCGGGCTGCGATCCAGATTGGCACGGATCACATCATGTGTTTGATTGTTGGTGTGCGTAATAAAACAAGGTACCTGGCGTGGATGCTGCTCACGTTTACCTAAAAATGAGAATACCGGTACCGGATCGTCACCCAGTTGCATCTGTAATTGGGAAAAATCGACCGAACGTGCATCAATACGTGGTGGCGTACCGGTTTTTAAGCGACCGACGCGCAATGGCATTTCGCGCATACGTTCAGCCAAAGTGACTGAAGCCGGATCACCGGAGCGACCACCGCGATAATGTTCCATGCCGATATGGATCAGGCCGTTTAAGAAGGTTCCCGCGGTCAGTACCACGGTTTTCGTCAGAATACGGATCCCAGCTTGGGTGACTACACCACAGACACGATCGCCTTCCAGGATCAGATCATCACAGGCTTGCTGGAATAACTGCAGGTTCGGGTAGTTTTCCAACATGTGGCGAATAGTTTGTTTGTACAGCTGACGATCCGCTTGGGCACGGGTGGCGCGCACCGCTGGGCCTTTTGAGGAATTCAGAATGCGGAATTGGATCCCGGCATGATCAATGGCGCGCGCCATGATACCGCCCATGGCATCCACTTCTTTGACCAAGTGGCCTTTACCGATCCCTCCGATGGCTGGGTTACAAGACATATGTCCTAATGTCTCAATGTTGTGGGTCAGCAGCAGGGTTTTCATGCCCATACGCGCTGCTGCGGTTGCGGCTTCAGTACCCGCATGACCTCCGCCAACCACAATCACATCGAATTGATCATGATACTGCATATGCAAACTCCAATTTAGGCCATCAAGGATCGTTGTTCAGTGGGGCGCATATTCTAGCGGGTTTACGGGATCAATAAAATGAAAGAACGATCGAGAGGGAGAATGTGATCGCTAATTAGATCTAGGATCTTTTAATGATCTTCTTATTGATCTCTATTATATAGATCGTGGTTATCTGTTAATAACTTAAAAATGATCAGATTGATCAAGGTGTTGAGATGGATCCAAACCTGTGTCTTTTCGTGGATCCTAGCCGGTTGAACGTGGGTATAACAGCGGTTGTTATGCACAGACCCGAGTGGGCTATCTAGTTGTTAATAGGATAAAAAGAGGTTACCCAGAGGGTTTACGGTTAGTTATACACAAAAAAATATTTCATGATCCTTATCTGTGGGTATCCTCTATTTTATATCGATCCAGCTGTCAGTGAACTGTGGATAAAGCTGTGCAAGGCTTTTAGTCGCCTGATCGTTTTCATCAGTGGATAAGATCATATAAAGAAAAACGGGATCTCGTCACGCCCTGACGCTGATCCCGTGTGAGGGCATGTTCAGTTAAGCAGTGTGTGCCATTTGGAAAACCATTCATCCGCCGCATCTTCGGGAATGTCGTGTGCGGTGACATCTATTTCCAGTCGTTCGCCGATCTTTTGCGCGCCGGATTGTTCTAATAATTGATCCAACAGACGCCCGGCGGCACAAAATGTATCGTAATTTCGATCACCTAAAGCGACCACGGCATAGCGTAATGTGGTTTGTTGTGGTGCTTGTTTGGCCAGCTGTTCGCTAAAGGGTTGCAGGTTATCTGGCACTTGTCCGGCGCCATGGGTTGAAGAGACGACCAGCCAGATGGCATTGGGTGATTGATTCGCCTTGAGTGTTTCTAAGTTGGCGTGGTAATGCAAAATGGTGTCGTGATGGTTGGCTTGTAATTGCTGCGCCAGGTGTTCCGCAACGTATTCTGCGGCACCGAGGGTTGAACCAATAATAATGTCGATATGAGCCATGGTTTTTCCTTAATAAAAAAAGGAGCCCTGAGGCTCCCTTTATCACGCGGTATGTAGGTTGCAAACTACACGCGGCGTTTGAATTCACCGGTACGGGTGTCGATTTCGATCTTGTCGCCAATTTTAACGAAGTCAGCAACAGAGATAGTAGCGTCAGTGCCTTTCAGCTTAGCTGGTTTCATCACTTTACCGGAAGTATCACCACGAACGGATGGTTCGGTGTATTCCACTTCACGCACGATAGTGATTGGCAGTTCCATGGAGATCGCTTTGCCATCGTAGAAGGTCACTTCACAGATGTCTTCCATACCGTCGATCAGGTAGTTCAGTACGTCGCCCAGGTTTTCTTTTTCGATGTCGTACTGGTTGTATTCAGTATCCATGAAGACATACATCGGATCAGCGAAGTAAGAATAAGTACATTCTTTACGTTCCAGCTGTACGGTGTCCAATTTGTCATCGGCTTTGAACACAGTTTCAGCACCTGCGCCAGACAGCAGGTTCTTCATTTTCATTTTAACAACGGCAGAGTTACGGCCGGATTTGTTGAATTCGGTTTTCAGTACGACCATTGGGTCTTTACCGATCATGATGACGTTACCGACACGGATTTCCTGAGCGATTTTCATGTGTTCAATTCCTGAATTGAGCTTAGCTATAGATTTACGCGCAACATTCTAGCTGTTTTTCGACAAAATGCACCAATTGGCTGGCTAAATTTCCACCAGCAAGTGCAGTTTGCGGCCATTGCTGTGCCTGTTGCTGCCATTCTGACCAATATGGTTGTAATGCAGTCCAGCTTGCTATGAATTCTTCCGGATGCGCTTGGTTAAAGGTTAGAAACAATTGTTGCACCGTAGATGCCAATACCGGCGACATGTTTTCGGTATACCGCGCAAGGAACGCCTGTAATTTTTCCAGATGTGCCTCTTCTTCTTGCGGGTAGATATGCCACAGAAACGGGCGTGCAGCCCACTGTGCCCGTAAGAAGGAGTCTTCGCCACGCACGATGTTGATATCACAGCTCCATAATAGTTGATCATAACCGGTCTGATCGGTCATCGGTAACACTTCCACGGTCAGGGAACCTTGCTGCCAACGGCCACCAGCCTGACAAACCTTTGCTGGCAACACGGTCTGTAAACTGTTCAGCGTGCGGCCGGCCGGGATCAGGCAACGAATGGGGGTAGGGTGGCTCTGCCAGCAATTAAACAGCGCGGGCAGAGCAGTATTTTCGTAACTGAACAGGCTGATAAACAGTTCATTCGGTTGGGAGGGCAACAGGTGACGGTGCTGGCAAAATTGTTGCCGTTGTTTGCTTTGTTGTTGCCATTGCTGTCGTGCGGCAAACAGCGTGTTTTCGCACAACAGGCCGCCGCTTTTCGCGCTGAAGCCGGGGAAAAAGAAAAATTTGGTGAGCTGATCCTGGCGCGAAGGCAGCCCGTGACAGCTATCGATCCAGCTTTCGGCGGTTAAATATTCCAGATTGAGCCACACTGGCGGTGTATCCATTTGCTGCATGTGGTGTTGCAGGCTAAGTGGCAGTTCGCAGGCAAAGGCTTCAATCACCACCTTGCCAGGTTGCATATCGGCCGGGAAATGGGCGTTCCAGTGACCGATCAGCACATTGTCGATGGTTTGTTGCGCCAATTGGGTATTCAGTTGCGGGCATAAACGTTGGAAGCTGACCAGATCATCCACCCACAGACGCACCGGTACGTGATATTCATTGACCAATTGACGGGCCAGTCGCCAGGTCACACCAATATCACCGTAGTTATCGACCACAGTACAAAAAACATCCCAGTAAGGTCGGGTTATCGGGGGCATAAGCTTCATCATTTTGCAAGATAGTGGCAGGATCGTAGCAGAAAATCAGGCAAAATAGCCGGGTTGACGGATTTAACCAAGAGAGAGTTATGCAAGCAAATCTGATGTTGTTGGTAACCGCCGCCATCTGGGGATTCGCCTTTGTGGCGCAACGCGTTGCCATGGATCACATGGGGCCATTTTCTTTTAATGCGGTGCGTTTTTTACTCGGAGCTGCCTCATTATTGCCGCTGATCTGGTTCTTTTCGCGTAAAAAAGCTGTTGCAACCACCTCCGCGGCAAAAACATCGATCTGGTTAGCCGGTGGTGTCGCAGGTGCCATTTTATTTGTCGCTGCGGCATTACAGCAAGTCGGGTTGTTGGATACCACCGCGGCAAAAGCGGGGTTTATCACTGGTTTATATATGATTTTAGTACCCTTTCTGGGCTTGTTTTTGCGTCACGTGACGGGATTAAACGCCTGGCTGGGTGCGTTATTGGCTTTGGTGGGGCTGTATTTATTGAGTATTAATGCCGATTTTTCCATGTCGCGTGGCGATTTTCTGATGTTTGTCGGCGCTATTTTCTGGGCCTGCCATATTTTGTGGATCGATTTTATTGGCCGGCGAGTTAATGCATTGCAATTATCGGCGGTACAATTTTTAGCTTGTGGTCTGTTAAGCTCCGTAGCGGCATTTTGGCAGGAAACCCCCACCTTTGCGTCGGTATTGCTGGCCTGGCCGGCGATCTTATTTGCCAGCTTTATCAGTGTGGGTTTAGCTTATACCTTGCAAGTTGTGGCACAGAAACGAGCTAAACCAACTCATGCCGCCATTATCATGAGTATGGAAGCGGTGTTTGCGGCCATTGGTGGCGTGGTATTTCTGGATGAAACTCTGCCCATGCGTGGCTGGATTGGATGCGGGTTAATGATGAGCGGAATGCTGTTATCCCAGATCCCGCTACCTAAATTTAATCGCGCGACGACTTAAACCATAAACAGCAATAATATGAAGGAGCCGGGCATGTCTTTTCGTCTGAATGAATGGGTGCAACCGTTGATTGCGCTCGTGTTAGTTGTGGCGATAGTGGGGGCCTCGTTTCTGGTGATTGCGCCATTTTTGGTGGCTATGTTGTGGGCCATCATTGTGGTTTCCGCGACCTGGGACCAGTTTTCCTGGTTATCGGCCCGACTGGGTGGCCGTGATGGTTTGGCGGCCAGTCTGATTGTTGGTGTGTTGATGCTGTTTATCCTGGTGCCGCTGGTGTTGGCTTCAATAGAGTTTGCGCAGCAACTAACGCGGTTGGCGCGATTGTTACAGCAACAAATTGAATCCGGTATCTGGCCGGCGTTACCTGAATGGTTACAAAATTTACCGTATGCCGGTGAGTGGTTACAAACCCAATGGGCGGGTTTACAGCAACAAGATCTGCAAGTGCTGACGCCGTTAAAAGGCTTAATCGCTCCGCTGGCGAAAATGATGCTCAGCATGGCCGGATCATTTGGGGCTGGTATGCTGATGTTATTGATTAGCTTGCTGATCGCCGGCGTATTATATGCAAATGGTGAAACAATCCACCGCTGGGTTTTGGCCTTTAGTCATAAGGTCGCGCCCAACGAAGGGGTTCGATTACTTGCCGTGGCACACACCACGGTACGCGGGGTAGTGAATGGATTTATTGGCGCAGCCATTGCACAGGGGGCCTTTGCCTGGTTTGGGTATGCGCTGGCCGGTGTGCCGCATGCGTTGAGTTTTGGTCTGGCTACCTGCTTGTTATCCGTGATACCCGGCGGGCCCATGATATTGGCGTTACCAGCCATTGGCTGGCTGTATCAGCATGGTTCGATCGGGTGGGCAATATTTGTGGCTATCTGGACGCTGTTCGCGGTTGGTTCTATCGATAATGTGGTGAAATCACTGGTGATCGGCCGTAACAGCCCGCTGCCCATAGTGTTGATCTTGTTTGGTGTCGCAGGTGGGGCAATGAGCTTTGGTTTGTTGGGGGTGTTTTTAGGCCCGATATTGCTGGCTTTGGTGTATGCGTTGCTGAAAAACTGGGTTAACAGCGATGATAAAGCTATAAAAATACAATAATAATCAAATATATAACTATGTAGTCGGGGTCTGCCAGCCAGTCCCGGCTAATTTTTCTGCCAGGTAATCAATCAGCGTTTTCACTTTCAAAGACAGATTTTTACGCGAAGGGTAAACCGCATGAATACCGAAACTCGGCCCGGACCATTCCGGTAAAAAAGTCACTAATCGTCCTTCTTTGATATCCGGTCCGACCTGAAATATTGGTTGCAGGGCGATGCCTTGACCGGCTAACACCACGGCACGGATGGTATCGCCGTTATTGGTGTGCATTCTGGCTTTAACAGGAATGGCGCGTTCACCGTCTTTGATCGATTGAAAATGCCAGACATCACCAGTTGGTAAATAGGAATACGAAATGGCTTGGTGATGAGTTAGCTCTTCCGGCTTAGTGGGCGTTCCGTGTTTTTCCAGATAGGCAGGGGATGCACACAATACCGCGTGGCTATTGGCTAGTCGGCGCGAAACCAATGATGAATCAGCCAGATTACCGATGCGGATCGCCAGATCAAAGCCTTCTTCCAGCAAGTCAACTTGCCGATCGTTCAGCTCAATATCTAAGGTGATCGCGGGATGGCGAGCCATAAACTCGGCCCATAACGGGGCCAGATAACGGGTGCCGAAAGTCAGCGGAGCATTAATACGAATGTTGCCGATCAGGCTGGCATTGTTGGCACCAACAGCACTGTCGGCATCATCCAGATCTGCCAGAATATGTTTCGCGCGGTGATAATAATCGCGTCCCGCTTCGGTCAGTGCAATACGGCGGGTAGAACGCTGGAGCAGACGGACACCAAGATAGGTTTCTAACTCTTGAATATAGCGGGAAATGGCGGCTTTGGAGCTATGTAAGCGCTGGGATGCCGCGACAAAACTACCGCTTTCCACCACCGCAATGAGAGCAGTTATACTACGCAGACGGTCCATTAATTGTTCCGTTTTATGAAATAGTTAATCTTTATAAATACTATTTATTTGTACTCAGTAAACACATAGATTAAGTATACGCCAACGGAGAATGGTTACATGATTATAAAGATCATGTAGTGATGGATATCACAAGGCAAAATTAATGTTGATTTCCAGGAGCGTAAAAAATGAACATATCATTATCCCGTATTGCTGTTGTTGCTGTATTTTCTCTGTTTGCTGCTGCAGCTAGTCAGGCTGACATAAATACTTATCGTGTTCATGGCACCGTACAACAGATTGATGCGGCAAATCATAAGGTTACCTTGGCGCAAGATGCCGTCACGGAACTGGGTTGGCCAATGCGCACGATGACGTATAAAGTTGATGGTGATAGCATTCTCGGCGGCGTTGCTGCTGGCCAGAGTGTCGACGCAACATTTACTGCTGATTCACCTTATAATCCATCTATCCATTTCATCACTCCAACCTCTCATTAATTTGGGGGGGGCCGGTCTGCTCTGTGGCTGACCGGAATTTGATGATATGCTTTGGGGCCCAAACTCGTGATTGAATTAGCCTCATGTTTACTCAACAGCATCTGCTCCAGTTGGCTCGCACGCCAATGCCCTTCGGCAAATATCAGGGGCGGATGCTGATCGACCTTCCTGAAGAATATCTGCTCTGGTTTGCTAAAAAAGGGTTTCCGCAAGGTTCACTCGGTGAATTGATGGCTTTGTGTTTAGAAATCAAAATTGAAGGCTTGGATCAGTTAATTAAGCCATTGAAACAATCTTAACCACGCCATTTATTACTGCCTGTTTTAGCAACAAGCCAGCTAAAATAGTATTTATATCTCTTTGTATATTTGAATATCGAAATATCTCGATATATAGTAATGCTAATCTGTTCAGGTAAATGTTATGAACCATCAGGAAGTCGACACCATCATCAAGGCACTGGCAAATCCGGTCAGACGGGACATTTTGTTCTGGCTGAAAAATCCGGCACTGGAGTTTCCGGAACAAACCAGTCCGTATACCGATGGCGTTTGTGTTGGACAGATCTTTTCGCGGGCAGGTTTATCGCAATCAACCATTTCTGCGCATCTGGCAACGTTACAACGCGCCGGATTACTGACCTCCAAGCGATTGGGACAGTGGGTGTATTACCAGCGCAATGAAACCGTGATCGATGAATTTACTGCCCATATGAAACAGGCATTGTAACTTTATTCAGGAGTCTGACATGACCACCTTATTTGATCCGATCCAAATGGGCGAGCTGTCGCTACCAAACCGTATCATTATGGCGCCACTAACTCGTTGCCGCGCCAGCGAAGGGCGGGTACCGAATGCCTTGATGGCAGAATATTATGTGCAGCGTGCTTCTGCTGGCCTCATTATCACTGAAGCGACTTCGGTGACCCCAATGGGGGTTGGTTATCCGGACACACCGGGGATCTGGTCGGCTGCGCAGGTCGAAGGTTGGAAACTGGTGACAGATGCAGTACATCAGGCCGGAGGACGGATTGTGCTGCAGTTATGGCATGTCGGTCGTATTTCTGATCCAATCTATCTGAATGGTGCACTCCCGGTCGCACCAAGTGCGATTGCGGCAGAAGGCCATGTTAGTTTAGTACGTCCGATGAAAGGTTTTGAAGTTCCACGCGCCCTGACGTTGGATGAAATCCCAGCGATTGTTGAGGCCTACCGTAAAGGCGCTGAAAACGCTAAAAAAGCTGGGTTTGACGGTGTCGAAATCCATGGTGCCAATGGTTATCTGCTCGATCAATTCCTGCAAAGCTCTACTAACCAGCGCACTGATGCCTACGGTGGCAGCATTGAAAACCGCGCGCGTCTGATGTTGGAAGTGACTGATGCGGTTATTTCTGTCTGGGGGGCGGGTCGTGTTGGTATGCACCTGGCGCCACGCGGTGATTCGCACTCTATGGGTGACAGCGATCCGGCGGCGACCTTTGGTTATGTCGCCAAAGAGCTGGGTAAACGTCAAATCGCGTTTATTTTTACCCGCGAGCATTTTAATGCGCCGGCATTAACGCCCGCACTGAAACAGGCTTTTGGTGGTGCTTTTATCGCGAATGAACAATTTACCGCGGAAACGGCCCAGCAAGTTTTGAGTGAAGGCCATGCGGATGCGGTTGCTTTCGGTAAACAATTTATCGCAAATCCCGATTTAGTGACGCGTTTTCAGCAGCAAGCGGCATTAAATGAATTACGGACCGACAAAATGTATGCATCGGGTCCGGAAGGCTATACGGATTATCCGGCGCTCAGTGCATAAGCAAGCGGAAAGGGTATCTGCGGATACCTTTTCTTTTTCTCCGCTCGTCATAGCCAAATGTAACTCAGTAACTATTTAATCTGTCTGACTATTTGCGGACAGATCGCCGAAGCCGTTAGAATCACTCATTAGAAAAAATATCATGTCGGAGTTGTGTGCATGAGTGATAAACCCGTCAGCAGCAGAAAACAGCAGGCTTTAGAAACCAAAACGCGGATCTATCAAACCGCATTGTCACTGATGGAAAAGAAAAACTATCAGAGCATTACTATTGAAGAGATCAGTAAGTCGGCTGGTGTTTCGGTTGGTGCGTTTTATCACTATTTTAAATCGAAGAACGATATTTTTTTCGAAATTTATCAAGAGGCTGATCGTTATTTTGAAGAGTATGTCGCGATGCAGTTAAAAGCGCCTCCGGGTCAACCGCGAATCATTGAGTATTTTTCTCATTATGCGGAGTACTGTCAGCGCGCTGGTTTTGACACGGTTAAATCACTTTATAATCCGGATAATAAACTCTTCATCAGATACGACCGTTTTATGTTGCAACTGCTGAAACAGGTTATCAATGAAGCACAAACAGAACAATTGTTGACGGTCGAATTAAGCGCACAGCAGATCACGGAATATTTGTTGATTGCTGCCCGTGGTGTGGTCTGTGATTGGTGTTTGCATGATGGCCGCTATAATATCAATGACAAGATGCAGCAATACATCACTCGCTTATTACCTATTTTTATGCCGTTAGCAGTACCCAAATAATGTTTTAGCGAAATAAAAAATGAATTGGCCGCGATGGAAAGCGGCTTTTTTGTTGATCCGATTCAAACTCTCTTACCTTGCGCTATCTTTTCCTTCGTTCTGTGAGCTGGCTGGGTTGATCCTTTCGGTGTTGCTTTCTATGCTGAATCAATTCACTGAACTTGTTCGGTGAATTGATTGTTAGTCATAACCACTTTCTTGTCGTGTCATTTGTAGTAGGCAGGTGGAACTATGTTATATGGAAATAACGCTCGAAATATCAACAACCGTACCATTCCATTATCAGGAAATGACAACTCTGAAGCGATAAAACCCTGCAGCATTCCTCGTCATGTCATGATTATTGGCGGTGGCGTGGCAGGAATGGAAGCTGCCCGTGTGGCGGCCAGGCGTGGGCATAAAGTTGAGTTATACGAACAAAACGGCTGTTTGGGTGGTAATTTAATTGCTGCCGGCATGCCGGAATTTAAAAAAGAGTGTCATGCTTTAGTACATTGGTATGGCAGTGAATTGCATGAATTAAATGTACCCGTCCATCTGCATTCCTATATTGAAGAAGAGGCGATTCTGCAAAGCCGAGCCGATGTTGTGATCATTGCAACGGGCTCAACCCCGGTAAAACAACCCATTCCTGGTTTTCATCACACATTCAGCGCCGAGACAGTGTTGTCAGGGAAAAAAGATCCGGGCAAAACAGTGATTGTGTCTGGTGGTGGGTTAGTCGGGTGTGAAACCGCACTTTGGTTACGCAATCAGGGTAAACAAGTGATATTGGTGGAAAAACAGCGTGAAATTTTACCGATCAGCCGAGAATTAAGTTACAGCAGTACGGAAACATTAAAACGGTTACTGCCAGAAAAAGGTATTGTCGTTAAAACAGATACTGTTATTTCTCACGCCACCGCTGCTGGCGTCATCCTACAATCGGAAGGGCAAACTATTACCCAATCAGCCGATTCAATAATTACGGCCATTGGTTATCAGTCAAATAATTCACTGTATGACAATCTAAAAACAGAGTTAAAAGAGATCTATTTATTGGGGGATGCCAAACAAGTTAAAAATATCATGCACGCAGTGCGGGATGCTTATGATGTGGCAAGCC